>NZ_JAELTZ010000149.1:0-390 GCF_016429115.1 Aquitalea sp. ASV15
CCCCCCCCCCCCCCCCCCCCCCCCCCCCCCCCCCCCCCCCCCCCCCCCCCCCCCCCCCCCCCCCTCTCCTCCCCCCCCCACCACCGACATCTACACTGTTGTTCGTTCGTCGGCAGCGTCAGATGTGTATAAGAGACAGCACCGGCGCTCAGGCTCGACTGATGATGCGCAAGGCGCGCTATCTACAAACCTGCGAGGTAGCCTACTTCATCGACCCACGCCCGACACTGGCCGATCAAGGAATTTGGTGCCTGTCTCTTATACACATCTCCGAGCCCACGAGACATTAACAAGGATCTCGTATGCCGTCTTCTTCTTTAAAAGAGGGGGGGGGGGGGGGGGGGGGGGGGGGGGGGGGGGGGGGGGGGGGGGGGGGGGGGGGGGGGGGGG
>NZ_JAELTZ010000150.1:0-387 GCF_016429115.1 Aquitalea sp. ASV15
CCCCCCCCCCCCCCCCCCCCCCCCCCCCCCCCCCCCCCCCCCCCCCCCCCCCCCCCCCCCCCCCCGTTCCAGCCGCAGACGCCATACGAGATCCTTGTTCATGTCGCGTGGGCTCGGAGATGTGTATCAGAGACAGGGCCCATGGCCTGTATTGCTGCTTCCACCCTTTGCCCTGTCTCGGCCGCTGTCGGCCCCTGATTCAAGGGCCCGAAGGAGATGTCTTCATAGACCGAGGCGGCAAACAGGGGGGGGGGGGGGGGGGGGGGGGGGGACGCTGCCGACGAACGAACAACAGTGTAGGGGGCGGGGGGGGGGGGGGCGTGGGGGGGGGGGGGGGGGGGGGGGGGGGGGGGGGGGGGGGGGGGGGGGGGGGGGGGGGGGGGGGGG
>NZ_JAELTZ010000151.1:0-384 GCF_016429115.1 Aquitalea sp. ASV15
CCGTCCTGGGCGGTGCGGGTGTACTCCTGGGCGGCCAGTCGCAGCCATTCGGCGACGCCGCACAGTTCGGTCTGCACGCGGTCGGCCTGGCGATTGACCTCGCCGAGGAAGCGGACGAACCCAGGCCTGCCGTCCTGCTGCCAGGCAGAGCTGTGGCCCGCGAGTTCGGTGGCCAGTGCGCGGCGTTCGGAGCCGGCCTGCAACCCGATGTTGTCCAGGAAATCGGCCGACAGTACAACGTCGGCTGTCGTCATGGACAGATAGTTCGGATCGCTCGTCATTCCCGCTCATTCCCCGCTGCACCGGCCCGACTGCTGGTACCTGTCGTGATCCTAACCGCCGCGGAACCGCACTTCGGGCGGGAATTTGGGCCCGGCTGCAGGG
>NZ_JAELTZ010000152.1:0-382 GCF_016429115.1 Aquitalea sp. ASV15
GTCAGAAGGAGACGGGATGACCACCGACGAACTCTGGCAGCAGTTCTTTTTCCACCTCCAGGCCAAACGCCGCACCAAGGCTACCCTGCGGTACTACGCCACCACCCGGACCTCGTTTGGGCGGTTCGTGCAGGAGGGCGGCCTTCCGCAGGAAGCAGAAGCCCTCACGGTGCAGCACCTGCGGGCCTTCCTGCGGAAGCTGGAGGCCGATGGCCTCGCCCCTGGGGGCGTACACGCTCATGCCCGGGCTCTGCGGGCATTGCTGACCTGGGCGTATAGGGAAGAGCTGTTGAGCACCAACCCTGTGAAGCGCCTGGAGATGCCTACAGTGGACCGGCAGCGCCTTCCTGCGGTCTCGGGGGAGCAGGTCCAGCTTCTGCTC
>NZ_JAELTZ010000153.1:0-374 GCF_016429115.1 Aquitalea sp. ASV15
CACGGCGACCGTGGCAGCCAATGGCAGCTGGACCGTTCCGGCCAGCAGCCTGAGCGGCCTGGTGGATGGTGCGGTAACGGTGAAAGCCAGCGTCAGCGATGTGGCCGGCAACCCGGCCAGCGCCAGCGTCAGCGACAGCAAGGATACGGTGGCCACCATTGCCATCAGCAGTGATGGCAGTGGCAGCGATCACGTCTATAACAGCAGCGAAAGCGGCGCCGCCGTGGTCAGCGGTACCACCACGGGTGTCGAAGCCGGCCAGACTGTCACCGTCACCTTCACCGACAGCGCCAACCACGTGGTCACCACCACGGCGACCGTGGCAGCCAATGGCAGCTGGACCGTTCCGGCCAGCAGCCTGAGCGGCCTGGTGG
>NZ_JAELTZ010000154.1:0-366 GCF_016429115.1 Aquitalea sp. ASV15
CGGTCCAGCTGCCATTGGCTGCCACGGTCGCCGTGGTGGTGACCACGTGGTTGGCGCTGTCGGTGAAGGTGACGGTGACAGTCTGGCCGGCTTCCACACCCGTGGTGGTACCGCTGACCACGGCGGCACCGCTTTCGCTGCTGTTATAGACATGATCGCTGCCACTGCCATCACTGCTGATGGCAATGGTGGCAAGCGTATCCTTGCTGTCGATATTGCTGGCGCTGGCGGTATTGCCAGCCACATCGCTGACGCTGGCTTTCACCGTTACCGCACCATCCACCAGGCCGCTCAGGCTGCTGGCCGGAACGGTCCAGCTGCCATTGGCTGCCACGGTCGCCGTGGTGGTGACCACGTGGTTGGCGC
>NZ_JAELTZ010000155.1:0-356 GCF_016429115.1 Aquitalea sp. ASV15
CCCGTGGTGCTGCCGCTGACCACCACCGCGCCGCTTTCGGTCTTGTTGTAGACGTGATCGCTGCCGGCACCATCGTTGCCGATGCTGATGCTGGCGGCGGTGTTGAGGCTTTCGCCCGGCTGACCCGTGCCGGTGTCGGTGTTGGCGGTGGCGGTATTGCCGGCCTTGTCGCTGACGCTGGCGCTGACGCTGATGCTGCCGTCAGTCAGGCCGGACAGGTTGGCCGGGTTGGCCGTCCAGTTGCCATTGCCATCGACGGTGGCGGTGCTGCTGGCGGTATGGCCCTGGCTGTCGGTAAAGGTGACGGTAACGGTCTGGCCGGCTTCGACGCTGCCGGTGCTGCCGCTGACCACCAC
>NZ_JAELTZ010000156.1:0-352 GCF_016429115.1 Aquitalea sp. ASV15
CCGCCAGCGCCTGTGTCAGCAGCCGCGACAGGCTGGCCGTCCAGTAGTGCTGTTCCTGCAATTGCGGCTGGCCGCGGCTGTCTTGCAGCAGCAGTTGTGGCCGGTCCACTTCGGCAGGCAGGCTGACAGCCTCGACCAGGATCACCGCGCCGGCCTGCGGTGTGCTGCGGGCCGGCAGGCCACCCTGCAGCTGGTGGTAGTACAGCGGGGCCGTGCTGCAGCCGGCCAGCGCCAGCGCCAGCAGCAGGCCGCTGGCGGTGCGGACCAGGGGATTCTGGCTCATGGTTTGTCTTCCTGCTTGCCCCGGAGCAGCGCTTCCGGATGGCGGTCGAGATAATCACTCAGCGCGCGG
>NZ_JAELTZ010000015.1:0-96400 GCF_016429115.1 Aquitalea sp. ASV15
GCCGGACTGGCGGCAGCCGGATTGCTCAGTGCCGCATTGTCCAGCGGCAAATTGGTGGCATCAGCCAGCTGGCGTGCCTGGCTGAGGTAATTGCCGGCCAGCAGCAGGCGCACCCGCCGCCACAGCCAGTCCTGGCTGAGCATGCCTTGGGCCGCGGCGGCCGTCAGCAACTGGTTGCAGCCATCGGGAGCGGGGCGCATCTCGAGAAAGCGGTTGAGATCATCCGGCTTCCTGCCCTGGCGCAGGTCTTGCAATTGCCCGTAGCAGGTGGATTCTTCATCCCTTGCCTCTTCCGGCAGCTTTTTCCACTCCGCGGAGAAGCTGCCCCAGTCTTCACGCTTGCCCAGTTTTTTCAGCCACTCATTGCGGATTTTTTCCGGCATCCAGCCTTCGCGCACGGTATTGAGGAAGCCCACTACCTGGCCATCGTTATCACGGTCCAGTGCTTTGAGGGTGAGCCAGTAGGACGGGTAGTCGTGCAGTGCGTAGCTGGCCGGCATGCCTGCCGCGATGCTGGCCAGCTTGCCAAGGTCGTTGCTGCGATAGGCTTCGCGTGCGGCAAGCAGGTCTTCGTTATTGCCTGCCTGGGCCGGCAGGGCGGCGGCAAGCGTCAGGGCAAGGCTGAGGGTGCGGAATATGCTGAACGAACGGGTCATGTAAACGGGTCTTCTCTTTGATGGTCGGTCAGTCTCAGTCTCGCTGTGTCGGATAAGGAATGGCATATGGCGGCGTACGAGCTTGACTGAAAGATTATACCCGCTTCTGCCTTCCTGCCGATGCTGAATGTGCTACTGCCTTGCCGGTCAGCGTTGCTTGACAATGACTCATTCCAAGAACTTTCTGATTTATTGCCATCCTGACAGAGGATAGATTTGCAATTTTATCAATCAATGCGATCACGCCGATAATGGCAAGCATCCTGTTTGGCGTAGTTTCTAAAAAATTTTCTTACGGCGAGGGATTGACTGTTTGATGATTTGCAATGCCAGGCACAACTGGATATTGCTGCCACATTGGAGTGATGATATGTATCAATTGAGTGATTTGTTTATGTTGTTCCAGTATCACTTTAACTATATTGTTCAATCTTATCCTTATGTAATATTGCAATTCTTGTTGATGTGTGTTTTGTTTGCAATGTCAAGGAGTGGCATTTTGGAGGCGTTTGTTTCATTCGTTGCTCCTGGATTTTTTCGGCGCGATTATGCATTGCTGATGTTTGTTTTGATGATGCTCGTCAGCGTCACTTTGGCTGTATGTTGTTTTGTTTTTAATAATGTTGTATTTAATATGAGTAGTGAATTTGTCTATTTGGCAGGTGTTGTCTTGGGTTTTCGTAAAGGCATGGTCATTTTGCTGATTGGGTGCTGCTGCAAGGTTTTGCTACTGTATCTGGAATCGGAGAGTGCTGCATGGATGTTGTATATGTTTTTGGATTCGATATTTTATTTTTTGGCGGGTCTGTTTTTTTCGATGATGTTGTATGTTGGATTGGAAAGCATTTCTGCAAGCGAAATTCTGTTTATTTGTCTGAATAAGATTACGGTATCCATGGTGTCAGCCACTTTATGGTTTTCCATAATGGGAGATGCATGGTTTCCCGGATTCGATATCTTGCTGTTTCGCTTGGTGGCGTGGCCGATGATAACTATCCCGATGATGACCGTGTTTCTGTTTCTGTTGCGCACAGGGGTGCGTCAGTCCTTGCAGCAAACACTGCATACAACATGACAAACCCCGCCGTGGCGGGGTTTGCATTGTTTGCTGCAAGGTCTGATTGCTGGTTCAGGCATCCAGTCCTGCTTGTGCCAGCTCGGCAGCGCGAATCACCGCGCGGGCCTTGTTCTGGGTTTCCTGCCATTCCGATTCGGGTACCGAATCGGCCACGATGCCGGCGCCGGATTGCACGTACAGCATCTTGTTCTTGACCACGGCAGTGCGGATGGCGATGGCCAGATCCATGTCGCCATTGAAACCCAGGTAACCCACGGCACCGCCATACACGCCGCGCTTGGTGGGTTCGAACTCGTCGATGATTTCCATGGCCCGTACTTTCGGCGCTCCGGACAGGGTGCCGGCCGGGAAGGTGGCCTTGAGGATGTCGATATTGGACACTTCCGGCTTGACGCTGCCTTCCACGCTGGAAACGATGTGCATTACGTGGGAATAACGTTCGATCACCATATTGTCGGTGATGTTGACGCTGCCGGTGTTGGCGACGCGGCCGATATCATTGCGACCCAGGTCCATCAGCATCACGTGCTCGGCAATTTCCTTGGGGTCGGCCAGCAGTTCTTCGGCCAGGGCCTCATCTTCCTCGCGGTTCTTGCCGCGCACACGGGTGCCGGCAATCGGGCGTACGGTGACGGTTTCCTGCTCGCGCCGTACCAGGATTTCCGGCGAGGAGCCGACAACATGGAAGTCGTCGAAATGGTAGAAGAACATATAAGGCGAAGGGTTCAGGCTGCGCAGGGCACGATACAGCGACAGCGGCGAGTCGCTGTAAGGCATCTGCATGCGCTGCGACAGCACCACCTGCATGATGTCGCCGTCGACGATGTACTGCTTGCATTGCGCGACAGCCTGCTTGAACTCTTCCTGACCATATTCGGACACCGCCTTGCTGGGCTGGGAAGGTAGTGACAGCGGAATATCCATTGGTTCGCGCAGGCGGGCGCGCAGCTGGCCGAGCCGGCTTTCCGCCTTGGCCAGAGCATTGGGTACGGCTGGGTCGGCGTAGACAATCAGATAGAGCTTGCCCGACAGATTGTCCACCACCGCCAGTTCTTCCGACACCATCAGCAGGATATCCGGCGTGCCAATGGCATCTGGCTTGCGGGTGGCCGCCAGGCGTTTTTCCACATAGCGGATGGTGTCGTAGCCGAAATAGCCGACCAGGCCACCGGTAAAGCGTGGCAGGCCGGCGACCGGCGGTGCGCTAAAGCGCTGCTGGAAGGCTTCGATAAAGGCCAGCGGGTCGCCTTCGAACTGCTCGATCACCTTGTCACCGTATTCTACCTGTACCTTGTTGGCATTGACGCGCAGGCGCGTGGTGGCAGGCAGGCCGATAAAGGAGTAGCGGCCAAAACGCTCGCCACCCACTACCGATTCCAGCAGGTAGGAGTAAGGCTGATTGGCCAGTTTGAGATAGACCGACAGCGGGGTGTCCAGGTCGGCGAACAGTTCCAGCGTTACCGGAATACGGTTGTAACCAGCTGCGGCCAGCTGGTCGAATGTGTCATGCGTCATGAGTGAGCTACCTTGAAACCGGATGGAAAGCGAAAGAAGTAAACAGGGTGTGGCTTAGCGTTGCCATCGCCAACTGGCCGGTGCGGGCAGGATAGTCATGATGCAGATGCAATCCGTATTGAATGTTGTAGTGGTCAGTTATTTTTCATCAAATCGTACAGTTCGGCAAGATTGCCGATGACCAGATCGGCCTGCAGCGTGCTGGCATCAGCATAGCCATAGCTGACGGCGAGGGCCGCAGCACCGGCCGCGCGGGCGGACAGGATGTCGTTTTCGGAGTCGCCCACCATGGCCAGTTCGCTGCTGTTGATGCCCAGCACCTCGCAGACATGCTGCAGTGGCAGTGCCGAGGGCTTTTTCTCGGCCAGGGTGTCGCCGCCGATCACCAGGCTGAAGGCATCGCGCAGCTCCAGTTGCTGCAGCAGCGGCACGGCCAGGTATTCCGATTTGTTGGTGACCACCACCAGCGGCAGTTGCAGGGCGCGCAGCAAGGCCAGGCCATCGCGCACACCGGGATAGACGCGGGTGTTGTCGCTCAGGTGCTCGTGATAATAGCGCACGAAAAAGCTGAAACCCTGCTCCCACAGAGCGGCAGCCGCCTCGCCGTGGCGTTCATCGGTAATGGCACGGTGTACCAGGCTGGCAATGCCGTCGCCGACATGCTCCTGTATGCGCATCTCGGCCAGGGCCGGCAGGCCCAGATGCTGGCGCATGGCATTGGCCGCAGCGGCCAAGTCGGGAATGGAGTCAACCAGGGTGCCGTCCAGATCGAAGGCGACGGCTTTGATGTGTTTCAGATTCATACGATGTCAGGTCTGGAATATCAGTTCTGGGCTGGGTCCGGCAAATGGCGGATGTCGAGTACGGGGTCGCGGCCGAAGTCTGCGCTGAGCAGATGGTCGGCCAACTGGCGGGCGGCCTGTTGTGGCGTGCTCAGGCTGCCTGTGCGCTTAAGCTCATCGAACCGTTCCTTGTTGGGGAACTGCGCCGGGTCGCTGTCGCGGATATGTGCCTGCATGTCGGTATCCACCACGCCGGGATACACGGCGGCAATCAGTGCCGGGTTGGCGCAGGCTTGCTGCTCTTCCGCCACATGGCGGCAGAAGTGGTCAAGCCCGGCCTTGCTGCTGCCGTAGACGCCCCAGCCGGGATAGGCTTTGACCGCCGCCCCCGATGAGATGCACAGAATGCGCAGCTGGCAGTCCAGCTCGTCGCTCAGCCGCAGCAGGGCATCGGTCAGCAGCATGGGAGCCGTCAGGTTGATGGCAATGGCCTGCGTCAACTCGGCTGTCGGGTAGAAGCCAGCACTGGCGATGGGCATGACTACGCCGGCATTGTTGATCAGCAGCAATTGCCGGACAGCCTGCATGGGCAGCAGTTGCAAGGCTTCGGCCAGCAGGCCGTGCAGGGCAGGGCTGTCGGCCATGTCGGCGCGCAGGTAGTGCAGCTGTTGTGGATATTGCTGTGCCAACTGGCGAAACTGCTCGCTATGCTGTCTGGCCAGCCCCACCACCACAAAGCCGCGCTGCAGTAACTCGGCACACAGGGCCAGCCCCAGTCCACGCGAGGCGCCGGTGACGATGGCCGCTTGCATCAGGCTACCTTGGCCAGTTCGGCACGCATGGCGGCAATCACCGCCTGATAGTCCGGCTGGCCGTAAATGGCCGAGCCGGCAACAAAAGTGTCCGCGCCGGCGGCAGCGACGGCAGCGATATTGTCGACCTTGATGCCGCCGTCAACTTCCAGCCAGATCTCGCCGCCATGCTTGGCGGTATACTCGTCGATGCGCTGGCGTGCCGCGCGCACTTTTTCCAGCGCATGCGGAATGAAAGACTGGCCGCCAAAGCCCGGATTCACCGACATGATCAGCACCATGTCTATCTTGTCCATGACATGGTCAAGGTAGGACAGCGAGGTGGCCGGGTTGAAGACCAGGCCAGCCTTGCAGCCGGATTCCTTGATCAGGCCCAGGGTGCGGTCGATGTGTTCGGATGCTTCCGGGTGGAAGGTGATGATGTCGGCGCCGGCCTTGGCAAACATCGGCGCCAGGCTGTCCACCGGCTTCACCATCAGGTGCACGTCGATGGGGGCTTGTGTATGCGGGCGGATGGCTTCACATACCAGGGGGCCGACTGTCAGGTTCGGCACATAGTGATTGTCCATGACATCGAAGTGGATGATGTCGGCTCCGGCGGCGATGACATCGCGCACCTCCTGGCCCAGACAGGCGAAATCGGCGGAAAGGAGGCTGGGGGCAATACGGAAGTTGCGCATGGTCTACCTTGCAAACACGGATGGGGTCATGAAATGGCGTTTATTCTACCGCGCCCAAGGCCAAAGGCGGGATAAAATGCAGTACAACAGCACAAGGAAAACAGCATGCCAGACAAAACCTACCAGATAGAGGTGGAGGCCGAGCCGCATTACATCGCCGAGCAATCGAACGTGGCGACCGATGTTTATGTGTTCGCTTATCGCATCCGCCTGACCAATACCGGCAGCGAACCCGCCCAGCTGGTCAGCCGCCACTGGATTATTGTCGATGCCAATAATCAGGAACAGGAAGTGCGCGGCATGGGCGTGGTGGGCGAGCAGCCACGGCTGGAGCCGGGCCAGTCCTTTGAATACAGCAGTGCCACGCATCTGAAAACCCCTTATGGCTCCATGCGCGGCAGCTACCAGATGCTGGCCGACGACGGCAAGCGTTTCGATGTCAGCATTCCCGAAATGACGCTGGTGGCACCGCGCGTGCTGCATTGATGCCGCCGGGACCTGCTGCCGTATCTTGCCAGAGCCGCCAGCTGGCGGCTTTGCTCATCCATTTTCGCGCCGGCGCTGGCCGGCATATCGACAGGTAGTTTCCATGCGCTTCACCCATAGCGGTCCGGCTCCTGCCAATCGCAACGACTGGCAAACCCTCAAGACGCTGCTGCCTTATCTGTGGGCTTTCAAGGGCCGGGTAATATTGGCGCTGGCCTGCATGATTCTGGCCAAGGTGGCGGCGGTCACGGTGCCGCTCTATCTGAAGGACATCGTCGATCAACTCTCCGTACCGGCCACCCTGCTGGCGGTGCCGGTGATGGCGCTGGTCGGCTATGGCCTGGCCAGGCTCACTTCCAGTGTGCTGGGCGAGCTGCGCGATGCAGTGTTTGCCCGGGTCATCCAGGGAGCGGTGCGCAGCGTGGCGCGCAGTGTGTTCCAGCACCTGTTCCGCCTGTCGCTGCGTTTTCATCTGGAGCGCCAGACCGGTGGCATGAGCCGCGACATCGAACGCGGAACCAAGGGCATTGGCTTCCTGCTCAATTTCACCGTGTTCAACATCCTGCCCACCCTGCTGGAAATCGGCATGGTGGCGGCCATTCTGTTCCGCCGCTATGCCTGGGAATTCGCCGTGGTCACGCTGGCCACCATTGCCATCTACATCGTGTTCACCCTGCTGGTGACCGAATGGCGCACGGTGTTCCGCCGCAGCATGAACGATCTGGATTCCAAGGCCAATGCCAAGGCCATCGATGCGCTGATCAATTACGAAACCGTCAAGTACTTCAATAACGAAGCCTACGAAGAGGCGCGCTATGACCGCAATCTGGCGGCCTGGGAAGCCTCTGCCATCAAGAACCAGGTTTCGCTGTCCATGCTCAATGCCGGGCAGGGCATCATCATTGCCAGTGGTGTCACCCTGATCATGGTGCTGGCCGCGCGTGGTGTGGTGAATCACAGCATGACGGTTGGCGATGTGGTGCTGGTGGCCACCTTCATCACCCAGTTGTATGCACCGCTGAACTTCCTGGGCTTTGTCTATCGCGAGATCAAGCATTCGCTGGCGGATATCGAACGCATGTTCGGCCTGCTGTCCACCAATCAGGAAGTGGATGACGCACCTGCTGCGCAGCAGCTGGACACGCGCCAGGCCAGCATCCGTTTTGCTGGCGTGGAGTTTGGCTACGACAGCAAGCGCACCATTTTGCATGGCCTGAATTTCGAGATTCCGGCGGGCAGCTCGCTGGCCGTGGTGGGCGCCAGTGGTGCTGGCAAATCCACATTGTCGCGCCTGTTATTCCGTTTTTATGATGTGGGCCGCGGCAGCATCAGTATCAACGGCACCGATATCCGTCAGTTGCGACAGGATAGCCTGCGCAGCCATATCGGCATCGTGCCCCAGGATACCGTGCTGTTTAACGACAGCATCTATTACAACATTGCCTATGGCCGGCCGGATGCCAGCCGTGACGAGGTGATGGAAGCAGCGCGTTCGGCGCATATTCACGACTTTGTGATGAGTCTGCCCGATGGTTACGACACCCAGGTGGGCGAGCGCGGGCTGAAACTGTCCGGTGGTGAAAAGCAGCGGGTGGCCATTGCCCGCACCATCCTGAAAAACCCGCCCATCCTGATCTTTGACGAGGCCACCAGCGCGCTGGATTCGCGTACCGAGAAAGCCATCCAGCAAGAGCTGGCTGCCATCTCGGCCAATCGTACCACCCTGATCATCGCCCACCGCCTGTCCACCATTGTCGATGTCGACCAGATCATCGTGATGGAAGATGGCCGGGTGCTGGAGCGGGGTAGCCATCGTGAGCTGATCGAGCATGGCGGGCGTTATGCGGAAATGTGGCATCTGCAACAGGAACAGCAGGCGGGTGAGCTGACAGCTTAGAGCGGCTAATAAAACCTCGTAGAGAACCCGGGCCAAGGCGCGCCGACGCAGACAGTACAAAAAGTACGGCAAGGAGGCGCAACGCAGGAGCGGGGGTTTTGTTAGCGGGTCTTAAGGTGGGTGTTGCTCTGGTATGGCATGGAAAGCTGCTTCGGCAGCTTTTTTCATTGTGCATGGGAAAAATGCAGCTGTTACAAATACTTGTGCCAAAGCGGGCTATACCTATTAGATGACTATGCCAGATGCAAGCCGCCCTGCGTTGACAGTATGTTTAATTGACATTTAAATATTAGTAATAAATATCGCGGACAATCGATAAGCGCCGCTGTCTGTGGCTGGCGGTCGGCAGACGTGGCAACGCTGGCGTCTGCTGGCTGGTCATGGCCGCCGCGGCAGATGGCGTGGCGATGGCGGACTGCAGCTAGCCGCGACGGCATGCCCCAGCATGCTATCTGTGGTAAAAATGATCGGGTGTGGATGATAATTCCATAAATGAGCAATGCAGTAAGCGGGGGGCAATGTCTGCAATGAGTGCGTACGGCAGCCGCAGGCTGATACGGGTAGTCTGGCCCTTTGTCGCCATTGTGGGCGCCTTGTTGCTGATCAGTGCCTTCAGCTTCAATGCCTTGTCCACCATCCGTGCCTATGTGGGCGGGGAAGGTCTGTGGTCGAAGGCGCAAAAAGATGCCATCTACTATCTGACGCGCTATGCCGGCAGCCGTTCGGAACAGGATTTCCAGGCGTACAAGGCGGCCATCGCCATCCAGTTGGGCGACCGGCAGGCGCGACTGGCGCTGGACCGACCGCAGCCCGATCTGCAACAGGCCCGGTCCGGGCTGATGCAGGGTGGCAACCATCCCGACGATATCGCCAACGTCATCAATGCTTTCCTGTGGTTTCGCCATGTCAGCTATCTGAGCCAGGCCATTCATTACTGGGAAATCGGTGACAGCTATATCGTCGAGATCTCCAGCATCGCCGACCGGCTGCATGATGGATTTACCCGCAGCTATATCGGCGATGACGAGCTGATGGTGCTCAGCCGGCGTATTTCCGATATCAACGAAGAGCTGAAAGCGCCGGCGCGTTCCTTCTCGGAAGTGCTGGGCGAGGGCTCCCGCTTTGCCACGAGCATGCTGTGGTGGATCAACCTGATGACCGGGGGAATCTTGCTGCTGCTGACCGTGCGCCAGGTACAGGTTTTGCTGCGGCAGTCCGCCCGCTTTGAGGCGGAGTTGCATGCTGAAAAGGAAAGGGCGGAAACCACGCTCAATTCGATTGGCGATGCCGTGGTCACCATCGATCTGTCCGGCAAGCTGCGCTACCTCAATGCCGTGGCGCTGCATCTGGTCGGAGGTGCAGGCAAAGGTGCCATCGGTCGTTATTTCGAAGACGTGTTCTCGATGATCGATCTTTCCGGCAGCAGCATGGACCTGATCACCACCAGCCAGTTGCGGGCAAAGTGTGAAAGCAAGCAGACCTATCCCAGCCTGCGCCTGCAAGGACTGGACGGCAGCAGTCACATGATTTCGCTGGTGGCCGCACCCATTCACAACTCGCTTGGTCAGGTGGACGGCCTGGTGCTGGCCTTGCACGACAAGTCGATCGAGCAGCAATACATCAATCATTTGTCCTGGCAGGCGGCGCATGATGCGCTCACCGGCCTGTATAACCGGCGCGAATTCGAACAACGTGTCACGCGCGCACTCAGCCGGCTGATGGTGACGGAAACTTCGCATGCCCTGCTGTTCGTCGACCTCGACCAGTTCAAGCTGGTCAACGATACCAACGGCCATGCAGCGGGCGACGAGTTGTTGCGCCAGGTATGCCGGGTGTTGCAGGAACAGCTGGGTCTGTCCGATGTACTGGCCCGCCTGGGAGGCGACGAGTTCGGTGTCTTGCTGGAAGATTGCCGGGTGGACGAGGCGCTGGACAAGGCCGACCGTTTGCGGCGTGCAGTGCAGCAGTCCAGCTTCCAGTGGGAAGGCATTCCCTTCTCCATCAGTGCCAGCATCGGCATGGTATTCCTGGGCGAGGCCGGTGCCACGCTGGCCGAGGCGCTGCAGGCGGCAGACATCGCTTGTTACATGGCCAAGGAAAAGGGCCGCAATCGCATCCAGCTTTATAGTTCGAAAGACACCGAGCTGGCGGTGCGTTCGGTGGAGATGGCCTGGGTGCAGCGTCTGCGCACCGCCATGGAGCAAGAACGCTTCTGTCTGTACAGCCAGGAAATCGTGCCATTGCGGCCGGTGGCCAAGGGGGCAGGGCGGCATGTCGAAGTGCTGCTGCGGCTGCGTGACGAAAACGGCAACATCATCTTGCCAGGGTCCTTCATCCCGGCGGCCGAGCGCTTCGGCCTGATGCCGGATATCGACCGCATCGTGGTGCGCCAGACCTTCGAAACCTTGTGGAACATGCGTTCGCTGGGAGACCGGTCGATTGATGTCTGCGCCGTGAATCTGTCCGGTGCCACGCTGTGTGATGACAATTTCCTTGATTTCATCCGCCGGCAGTTTGTCAGCTATGACATTCCGGCCGGCATGATCTGCTTTGAGATCACCGAAACCAGCGCCATTTCCAATCTGCAGCAGGCCACCCGCTTTATCAGCGAGCTGAAGGGCCTGGGTTGCCACTTCTCATTGGATGATTTTGGTGCGGGCATGTCCTCATTTGCCTATCTCAAGCATTTGCAGGTCGACTACCTCAAGATCGACGGCAGCTTTGTCAAGGACATGGTGGACGACTCGGTGGACAGGGCCATGGTGGAAATGATCAACCATATCGGCCATGTCACTGGCAAGAAAACCATCGCCGAATTCGTCAGTGCGCCAGAAATCCTGGCGGAGCTGCAAAGAATTGGAGTGGATTTCGCCCAGGGGTATTACATTGGCGAGCCCGCTCCTTTCATCCCTCCCTTGCACGGCAGGCCGCAGTCGCTGTTGTATCGTCTGCCCGATGGGGAGTGACACAGGCCCACAATTGAGAAAGAGGTCCAGAATGAAAGACCAGCATCAATTTGTCAGAACCGGTCCCTTGATGGAAGTGTCCAGCTACCCGGAGTGGACGCAGGAAATGGTGCATTACTGCGATCGCTTCAAAAGCGAGGTGGTCGAGCACGATTTGTTCACCCAGATGAAGGAAGCGCGGCTGGAGCATTCCATACACAAGGCTTTCCTGTCCGGCGGCTGGCCGGTCATCGACCAGTTTCCCCAGTACATGGCGATGAATTTGCTGAAAATCCGCTATGGACAAGGCGAAGGGCATGATATGGCGCGGCGCTACCTGATCCGCAATATTCGTGTGGAGCAGAATCATGCCGATCACTGGGTCAACTGGGCGAGTGAATCCGGCGTGGATATCCAGGCCATGCTGCACAACCAGCATGCGCTGGAGACGCTGTCGCTGAGCCAATGGTGCTGGCAGGTGTGTGATCGTGAATCACTGGCCGTGGCCATGGCCGCCACCAATTACGCCATCGAAGGCGCGACGGGCGAGTGGTCGGCCCGGGTCTGCTCGGAAGACCGCTATGCCAATCTGTTTGACGAGGAAGTGCGCGCCAAGGCCATGAAGTGGCTGAAGCTGCATGCCAAGTATGATGATGCCCATCCATGGGAAGCGCTGGAAATCATTGTGACCCTGGTGGGCTTGCAGCCCAGCCAGGTGACCATCACCAAGCTGCGCAATGCCATCTGCAAGAGTCATCAGTTCATGCGCTTGCTGCTGGATCATTACATGCGTCCGGCCACACAGGTGGCCGCCCGCGCGCAGTTGGCCCTGGCCTGACCCTTCCTCCCCGCATGGACTGCATCCTGTTTGCCGGGATGCGGGCCATGCCGCTCTCCATCCGGCGGCTGTGTCGCGCAGCCATGCTCCTGCTGCTGATCTGTCCTGCGCCTGGTGTGCCACTCTTCCGGGCCGCAATGTGTCGCACCGTGGCTGCATTGCAGCATGACCACGCGTCGCCAGCATGATAAAGTCGATTGTGTACAAAACAGGGCTGTAGGCAACAGTCTCTGCCACGTTTCATCGATGATGGTGACGTAATATGCCCATCAGCACGTCAAGACAAAGGATACATTGTGGTCAATATCGCCGAACTCCAACCGCAGGCGGTCTGGGAGCATTTTCAGACGCTATGCGAGATTCCGCGCCCCTCCAAGCATGAGCAGCAACTGCGCGACTACCTCAAGGGCTGGGCCGAGCTGCGTGGCTTGCAGACGATTGTGGACGCGGCGGGCAATCTGATCGTGCGCAAACCGGCGACTCCGGGTTATGAAAACCGGGTGGGTGTGGTGCTGCAAGGACATCTGGACATGGTGTGCCAGGCGAATGCCGGTACCGAACACGATTTTTTCAAGGACCCGGTGCGGCCCGTGCTGCGGGATGGCTGGCTGGTGGCGGAAAACACCACACTGGGCGCGGATAACGGCATCGGCGTCGCCATGGGGCTGGCCGTGCTGGCCAGTGAGGATATTCCGCATGGCCCGGTTGAAGTGCTGATGACGCTGGATGAAGAGGCCGGCATGGGCGGGGCGCTCGGGCTGGAAGCCGGCCTGTTGCAAGGCAGCATGATGATCAATATCGATACCGAGGAATGGGGTGAGTTCTATATGGGCTGCGCCGGCGGCGTCGATGTCAATGTCACCCGCGAGTATCAGACTACTGCGCTGCCCGCTGCTTATGCCGTGAGTGCGCTATCGGTGCGTGGCCTGAAGGGTGGTCACTCCGGTGCTGACATTCATCTGGGGCGTGGCAATGCCAACAAGATTCTGGTCCGCCTGCTGCGCGAACTGCAGGCCGATAGCGATTTGCGCCTGATCAGTTTCAGTGGCGGTACTGCCCGCAATGCATTGGCACGCGAGGCGCAGGCTGTCGTGGCTTATCCGCAGCAGGATGCGGCCAGCGTGGCTGCCAGACTGGATGCCTTCCAGTCCTTGTTGCGTTTCGAGCTGGCTGGTGTAGACGAGGGTGTCACCGTGGAGTTGGCTGCAGCCTCGGCGAGCCAGGTGCTGGCCATCGAGGATCAGCAAGCCATTCTGGCTGCGCTGCATGCTGCCCCGCATGGGGTGAAGCGCATGAGCCAGCGGGTGAGTGGCGTGGTGGAAACCTCGAATAATCTGGGCGTGGTTCGGGTGGAGGGGGGCAAGGTATTTGCCAACCTGATGGTGCGTTCGCTACTGGACTCCGGTACCTGGATGCTGGCGCGCGAAGTGGAAAGCCTGTTTGGCCTGGCCGGCTTTGCTGTTGAGATGGAAGGCGGCTATCCGGGCTGGGCGCCCAATCCGCAGTCGCCGTTGCTGGCGTTGTTTCAGCAGGTATATGAGCGAGAGTTTGCTGCCAAGTCCGGCGTGCAGGTGATTCATGCCGGGTTGGAGTGTGGCATTATCGGCTCCAAGTATCCTGATATGGACATGGTTTCCTTCGGTCCGACCATCCGTGGTGCGCATGCGCCGGGCGAGCGGGTCGAGGTGGAGTCGGTGGGCAAGGCCTGGCAATTGCTCAAGGCCGTGCTGGCGGCGATGCCCGAGCGTCGCTGAGTCCTTGTGCGGCAAAGAAAAAGCTCCGGATGACGGAGCTTTTTCTTTATCCATTTCTCAAGGGTGTTCAGTCTTTCTTTTTGGCGCGCGGGTGGGCTGCATCATAGACCTTGGCCAGGTGCTGGAAATCCAGTGCGGTGTAGATCTGGGTAGTCGACAGGTTGGCGTGGCCCAGCAGTTCCTGTACCGCCCGTAAATCGCCTGAGGATTGCAGGATGTGGCTGGCAAAGGAGTGGCGCAGCATGTGCGGGTGAACATGGCGGTCCATTCCCGTGCGGATCGACCAGGCGGCCAGGCGCTTTTGTACCTGGCGGCTACCCAGGCGCTGGCCGTGACGACCGACAAACACGGCCAGACAGTCTGGCGTGCTGTGCCGTTCTGCCAGCCATTGCTGCAGGTAGCTCAGCGCCGTGCGGCCTATGGGCAGCAGACGTATCTTGTTGCCCTTGCCGCGCACCCGCATCAGTTGCTCGGCCAGATCCAGATCCGGCAGATCCAGATTGACGGCCTCGGACAGGCGCAAGCCGGAAGAGTACATCAGTTCGAACAGTGCACGGTCGCGCAGGCTGAGGCTGTCATCCGGCGCAATATGCTCCAGCAGGGCGGCCGTGCCATCCACCGGCAGCGCCTTGGGCAGGGGCTTGTCCTGGCGGGGTGCACGCAGACCCAGACAGGGATTGCCGCTGACCAGTTGCTGCTGTAACAGCCAGTCGTAAAACTGGCGCCAGGATGACAGCTTGCGCGCCAGGCTGCGGCTGCCCAGGCCGCGGGCGTGCAGGGTGGCCATGGCCTTGCGGATGTCGTCGGCCTTGAGCTGCAGGCAATCGCGTTCGCCAAGCAGTGGCTGCAGGCTGTGCAGATCACGCAGATAGGCATCCAGCGTATGCGGGCTTTTACCTTGCAGCCGCAGCTGGTCGGCAAAGCCCTGTAGCAGTGGGAGCAGCTCAGCCACGGCGCAGTTTGGTCATTTGCGCCAGGCGCTCAAACAGCGACAGATCCTGCTCGTTTTTCAACAAGGCCCCGGCCAGCGGCGGCAGGCTGGCCTTGTCATGCCGGCTGGCCAGCTCTTCGCTGCTGATATCCTCGCTGCCCAGCAGCTTCAGCCAGTCCAGCAATTCCGACGTGGTGGGCTTTTTTTTCAGGCCGGGCAGTTCGCGAATGGAAAAGAACACTTCCATGGCCTGGCGGATCAGTTGTTGCTGCAGGCCCGGATAGTGCACGTCGATGATGGCCTGCATGGTCTCGCGGTCCGGGAAGCGGATGTAATGGAAGAAGCAGCGCCGCAAAAAGGCATCGGGCAGCTCTTTTTCATTATTCGAGGTGATGATGATGATGGGGCGTTGTCTGGCGCGCACGAATTGCTGGGTTTCGTGGACAAAGAATTCCATCTGGTCCAGCTCGCGCAGCAGGTCGTTGGGGAATTCGATGTCGGCCTTGTCAATCTCGTCAATCAGCAGCACGGGGGCGGTGTCGGCTTCAAAAGCCTGCCACAGCTGGCCCTTGATGATGTAATTGCCGATGTCCTGCACCTTGGCGTCGCCCAGCTGCGAATCGCGCAGGCGGGATACCGCATCATACTCATAAAGGCCATGCTGGGCCTTGGTGGTGGATTTGATTGGCCAGACAATAAGCTGGCGGCCAAGGCTGGCAGCAATTTCCTCGGCCAGCATGGTCTTGCCGGTGCCCGGCTCACCCTTGACCAGCAGTGGGCGTTGCAGGGTGATGGCCGCATTGACTGCCATCATCAGGTCGTCGGTGGCAACATAATGTGCGCTGCCGTTAAAGCGTGTACTCATAGGGGTTGGCCCGGTAGTGATGACAACACAAAGCCGCCAGGATGGCCCGGCGGCTTTCATTCGGCTGGCCGCTACCCTGGATGAAAGAGCAGGATTGGCGGCCGGCCTTGCTGACAGCGGGGAAGGGCGCTTAACGAACGAACTGGCGTTCCAGGTCTTCCAGGCTGATGTTCCATTCCTTCATCATGTGACGCAGCAGGACAATTTCCGGATCGCTGATGGTGCCGTCCGATTTGCTGATGTCCATGGCCAGCACGCAAGTGAGAATGCGCTTGTTGCGGTCGGTGACTTCGGACAGCATGAATTCGATACGGTCGGTATCCAGCAGGTGGATGGTGCCATCCTGCTCGGCCTCGTCGGAAATGTCGTCGCAGTAGTCCGCCAGTACCTGGGCAAACTGTTTGCGGGGCAGGCCGATCAGTTCGTAGGCATCGACGTTCTCCAGCAGGTCCAGCTCACGCGGATCCATATTGCCGTCGGTAATCATGAACATTGCCAGCAGGCGGGCAATGGCTTGCGGACTGTTGTTTGGGTATGGACGCATGTCGGAATTTCCTGTTGTTATGACTGGCTCAGTTTGGCGACAAAGGCCGCCGGCATGGTGCTTACCTGGCGGGTCTGGTAATCAAAGAAAACGATGCCGGTCTTCAATCTTGCCACTTCTTTGCCATTGTTGCCATCGATGGCCTGATAGACGATGTCCAGTCCGTACTTGTTGAGGTCGCACACGCCCAGTTTGAAGTGCAGCTGGTCGCCGTGGAAGGCCTCTGCACGGTACATGACGGCGGCATCGGCCATGATGATTCCCACGCCTTCTACATCCAGTTCGCTGTAAGCAAGGCTTTTCAGAAAACGCAAGCGTGCTTCGTGAGCCAGGCGCAGAATGGCATCATTGGCCATGTGGCCGCCGTAGTTGATGTCGCCGATGCGGACATCCAGCACGGTCTCGAAAATGAATTGCTCGGGCAGGGCGATCTTGATGCGGGCCATGATTTCACCTGGGTAAAATGACATTCAGTCTAATCGACTGTCTTAATCTGCATCAACCGCAGGCCGGACCGGTTTGCTAGACTGTATGCATAGTACCAACACACCAAAGGAGAGGGTTATGTATCAACGCATATTCGTGCCGGTGGATGATAGTGACACGTCCAATCTGGCCCTGGCCGAGGCTTGCCGCCTTGCCAAGCATATGGGTAGTACCGTCCGGCTGGTGCATGTGGTAGATCTAGCCCAGTTTGGCTGGGGCGGGACCGAGTTTCTGGATGCTGCCGAATTGCAAAAGTCGATCAAGCAGGCGGGTGAGCAGGTGCTGGGTCAGGCGCAAGCGCAGGCGGTGGCAGCTGGCTTGACGCCCGAGGTGAAGATTCTTGAAAGCTGGGGCGACAAGATCGCTTCCGTGCTGCTGGATGATGCCAATGGCTGGGGGGCTGATCTGGTGGTGATGGGCACGCATGGCTGGAGTGGGCTGATGCATATCCTGATGGGTAGTGTGGCCGAGGGCTTGCTCAAGCAGGCTGATATACCGGTCTTGCTGGTGCGCAATGCCGGGGAGTGAGCCGGCGATGGCCGGCATGTGCTGGCTGATCTAGACCTGTCAAAGAAAAAGGGCAGTAGCAAGCAGCTGTAAGTTGCTTGCTACTGCCCTTTGTCGGACAGACTATCAGCTGGCTGTGGCTTCGGTCGAGCCTTCCTGGGCTTCCATCTGGGCACGCACGGCCTTGCGCAGGCTCTTGTACAGGTCCGGATGGGTTTCCTTCAGGTATTCGACGATTTCGAAGTCTTCGCGGCGTACCTTGGACAGGTCGATTTGCTCAACATGAACCAGGCGCAGCAGCTCGCGCACCGGCTTGGGCATGTTGCGGCCGCTTTCGTAGCGGGAACCACCAGACTGGGTCACGCCGATGCGGCTCCAGAATTCCTGTTGGTTCAGGCCAAGCTTGCGACGGATTTCGCGCGGGTTGGTGATTTTTTCAAAGAGTTTCATGGGTTGTTCCTCTTAAAAGGCTAAACAGTATTGTATTGAATTATAGGTATGGTTTAGGACACTGCCCTATGTCCTAAAAATAGCAAAGAAAATCCATAAGGAATAATTCGGATGCAAAAAAAATCATTAAGTTCAATGATTTTTGTGCATCTTGTTTTTCTTATGTTAGCGTATTCTTATCTAGAAATACAATGGAATCTTTGCTATCTGGCGTGAAATAGTATCGCCATGTCGTGAACATGTACATATGGGAAGGGAGGGGTGGCGAGCCTGACCCTCGGCACTTGCACTAAGTAACTATGGCTGCTTCCTTCCGGACCTGACCAGGTTTGCTACCGTACAATGCGAGGAGACCCGCCGCAGAAGAGTGCGAATAATAACGGGTTTGCCGCGGTTTGCCAAGCATTTGCGCTTGTCTCAGCAAAAAACTGGCGGCTGCCTGCAGCCTGTTGCGCTGGCATGGCGCAGGATGTGGTTGCCCTTGCCCACCCTGTCAGGGCAGACTTCCGGCATGACCGGACACTTATTACAGGACTGCCATGGCTCCTTCCTATCTGCCGCTGCTGCGAACCCTGCTTGCTTTTGATACCACCAGCCGTCATTCCAACCTGGAGCTGATCGACTGGGTGAGCCAGTATCTGGCCGGATTTGGTATTGGCAGCCAGCGCACGCTGAACGATGACGGCAGCAAGTCCAATCTGTTTGCCCGCATTGGTGCGGAGGACTTGCCGCTGATGCTGTTGTCCGGCCATACCGATGTGGTGCCGGTGGATGGTCAGGTATGGAGCTCGCCTCCCTTTGTATTGACCGATAAGGGCGACGGGCGCTGGTATGGCCGTGGCACGGCCGACATGAAAGGCTTTATTGCCTGCGTGCTGGCACATGTCCCCGAATGGGTCAGGCTGGCACAGCAGGGACGTTTGCAGCAGGGCATCGGCATTGCCCTGTCGTATGACGAAGAAGTGGGTTGCCTTGGTGTGCCGCGCTTGATTGATGCCTTGCTGCAGCAAGGCGTGCCGGTGACCGGCTGCATTATTGGCGAGCCCACTTCGATGCGGCCGGTGGTGGCGCACAAGGGTATTGCGCATTATCACTGCCATGTGCAGGGGCGGGCGGCGCATTCCTCGCTGACGCCGCAGGGGGTCAATGCCATCGAATATGCGGCGCGGCTGATCAGCCATGTGCGGCGGCTGGCTGATACGGAGGCCTCGTTTGGTCATCATCAGCCTTTGTATGATGTGCCGTTCACCACCTTGCAGACCGGGACGATTCATGGTGGTACCGCCAACAATATCGTGCCCAAGGATTGCGAATTCACTTTTGAATGCCGCTGGCTGCCGGGGGATGATCCGCAGCGCTTTGTCGACTCGGTGCGTGACTATGCCGACAACCTGTTGCTGGAGATGCGCCAGGTGGCACCGGAAGCCGCGATTTCCATCGAGCCTATGGTGTACTGCCCAGCTTTTGAAGCCACGCCGGACAGCGCGGTGCTGGGTTATGTGGAAAAGCTGTGCGGCTGCCAGGGAGGCGATGGGGTAGCCTATACCACAGAGGCCGGTGTGTTCCATGCTGCAGGCATGCCATGCGTGGTGCTGGGGCCGGGTTCGATCGAGCAGGCACATCGCCCGGACGAATTCATTGAGGAGAGTCAATTGCAAGCCTGTTTTGACTGGCTGGGCCGTCTGACCGGCGAGTTGTGTCGCAGCGACAGTCAGTGCTAGCAAAAAATTTTGCATGGTCTGGCAAATCACTTCAGAATTCCGGCTCCGGTGACCCCGGAACCAGAGGCACCCGTTCAGGTTATCGCTTGAGCGGGTTTGTTTTTTGTCGTGATGAGAGACCAAATGAAACAGGACAACAGATCCTCGGCCACCGTGGGTGCCAGCAAGGCCCGTGACGGTTTTACTTCCAGTTTTGGCGTATTGGCGGCCACGCTGGGCTCAGCCGTAGGCCTGGGCAATATCTGGAAATTTCCTTATCTGACCGGTACCAATGGCGGTGCCGGTTTTCTGGTGGTGTATGTCTGTGCCACTTTGCTGGTGGGCCTGCCGGTGATGATTTCCGAAATCATGCTGGGCCGCCGTGCCAAGTCCGATGCGGTGACGGCGCTGAAAAAACTGGCCCCGGCCGGACAGCCCTGGTGGCTGATCAGCGCTTTTGGCGTGCTGTCGGCCTTCCTGATCATGGCTTTTTATTCCGAGGTAGCTGCCTGGGTATTTGCCTATGTGTTCAAGGCCATTGGCGGCGGCATTCTTTCCAGTGATCCCAAGGTGACTTCGGCCGCCTTCGGTTCGCTGATTGCCGACCCGGTGCAATCGCTGCTGTGGCAGTGGCTGGTACTGGCGCTGATCGGCGGCATCCTGCTGATGGGGGTAGCCAAGGGCATCGAGGCGGTGACCAAGAAGCTGATGCCCCTGCTGTTCTTGCTGTTGCTGGTGATTGGCGTGCGCAGCCTGATGCTGCCGGGTGCCATGCAGGGGGTGTCCTTTCTGTTTACCCCGGATTTTTCCAAGATCACGGCGGGGGTGGTGCTGACCGCGGTGGGTCTGGCCTTCTTCAAGCTGTCCATCGGCATGGGCACCATGATGACCTACGGCAGCTATTTCCGTGACGACCAGAACATCCCGGCGACCACCCTGCGGGTGATGTGTGCCGACCTGTTTGTTTCCATGCTGGCTGGCATCGCCATCTTCCCGGCGGTGTTTGCCTTTGGTTTCAAGCCGGAAGCCGGTCCGTCGCTGCTGTTCATCACGATTCCGGCAGTGTTTGCCAGCATGCCGCTGGGCCAGTTGTTCATGGTGGCTTTCTTTATCCTGGCGGCGATTGCCTCCACTGGTGCCATGCTGTCCATTCTGGAAGTGCCGGTATCGGTATTGAGCGAGCGTTTCGGCATCAGCCGCCCCAAGGCCACCGTGCTCAACCTGCTGCTGCTGGCCGTGATTGGTGCCAGCTGTGCGCTGTCCAATAGCAGCATGGCCGAGTTCAAGCTGTTCGGCATGACCATGTTCGACCTGTTCGACTTTGTCACCTCCAACATCCTGATGCCGCTGGGCGGGATTTTCCTGTGCCTGTTCGTGGGCTGGGTGTGGGGTTTTGACCGGCTGAAGGCAGCGCTGTCCAATGAAGGGCGGCTGCATAACGAGGCGCTGGTGCGTGTGCTGTTTGTGGTGGTGCGCTTTGTGTCGCCGCTGCTGATTCTGGTGGTGATGCTGAAAGGGCTGAAGTTGTTCTGATCCTGCAGCCATCCGGCATGCGGTCAAAGGGCCATCCCGTGTGGGCTGGCCCTTTTTCTTGGCTGGAAGCGTTGTATTCCTGCCGTATTTTTACTTACCGCTCACGCCTAATAGACTTTCAACTGGTGCTGAATAATAAATCGTGGAATGATGGCGGTTCTCCTCATATCCATTTCGGGTTGAAAGGATTTGTCATGAAGCACGGCAAGACCCTGTCTTTCAGTGTGCAGCAGCTGGACAGGCCGGAACAGCGCCAGGCCCTGTGTTCCGAGTTGTCAGCGCTAGTGCCGGACCGCTTTGCCGGTCCCTGGTCGGAAGAGGAATTGCAGGAACTGATCCAGAGCTGGCGCATGATGGCCTTCTGTCAGGATGGTGGCGTGGTGTGTGCCCATCCTTTTCACTCGGCGGACGGGCTGTTCCGTACTGTGGTGTTCGAAACCAAGGCGGCCTGAATCGTTCAGTGCGGATAGGCCGGATGCAGGTGGCAGCCCAGCAGGTGGTCATTCACCACGCCGGTGGCTTGCAGGTAGGCGTAAATCACCGTGCTGCCGACAAAGTTCATCCCCGCTTTTTTCAAAGCCTTGCTGATGCTGTCGGACAACGGGGTGCTGGCCGGACATTCGGCCAGCGATTGCCAGTGATTCACCAGGCTTTGGCCATCGGTATATGCCCATAGCCATTGGGCAAAGCTGCCATATTGCTGCTGCAATTGCAGGAATACCCGTGCATTGCGGATGGCGCTGTTGATCTTCAGCCGGTTGCGCACGATGCTGCTGTCCTGCATCAGTTTTTCCACATCATCCTCGCCCATTTGTGCCACTTGCTGCGGGTCGAAGCCATGAAAGGCGCGGCGGTAGCCCTCGCGCTTGCGCAAGATGGTGATCCACGACAGTCCGGCTTGCGCCCCTTCCAGAATCAGCATTTCAAACAGTTTGTGATCATCGTGCTGGGGGCGGCCCCATTCCTGATCGTGATAGGCCATATAAAGCGGATCGTCGCCACACCAGGGGCAGCGCGGCAAGGCAAGAGCGGTCATGGGGGTGGCTCCGGCACCGCCCGGCGGGGCCGGGCGGCAGGGTTGGGTCAGCTGAGGTTGTGCATCAGGATGTCGCAGGACAGGCCGGTTTTCTGCAGGCCCTGGCGGCTGGCCAGATTGAGTACCAGCGGATTGCGGATATTGGCTTTCAGTTCGCCCAGCGCCGGGTGGGCTTCGGTTGCCGACTGTTCCTGGTAGAGCAGCACCAGGATGACTGCGTCTTCCGGCTTGCTCAATTGCAGGCGGGCCACTTCCTCGTCGTTCAGTTCCACTTCATAACGCACGCCCAGCTGCTGTGGCAGGGTGACGCTTAGGGTGATGGCCGCGTCGTCCAGTGACTGCATCCAGTACACCGAAGGATTATTGCTGTCGGCATTGTGGAACAGTTTGAACTGGGTGCAGTTTTCCAGGGCGGGAATGCCCTGGTCAAAATTGATGATGGTGCTTTCATCCACTTCTACAGCACCGAGTTGGCTGGAATTGAACAGCATGACATTCTCCCTGTGGCAGATGTTGGCATTATGCATCAAGCCTTATCCGGCGACGATCCCGACATTCCGGAAATAGGGCATGCGGCAGGGTGGAGCAGGCAGCCTGTTGCCCGGGTGCCATGCACCGATTTGATGACAAGCCTGCCTGATGGCGGTGCAAACGGCTAGAATGGCGCACCATGATGATGCCTACTGCTTTATATCCCCGCATTCAGGCGGCCTTGCTCTGCACGGATGTAGCCGACAAGCTGGCTGCCACCGAAGCCATCCATGCTGCCTGGCAGCGTGGCGAGTTGCCGCGTGAAGATGCGCCATTGACCCGGCTGCCGATGGCGGGCCATCCCGAGCGGCCTGAGCTGGTGCATGCCACCAAGGTGCCGCGCCGGCGGCCGGGTTCGCCGCAAGGCCAGCCCGCCATGTTGCATGCCATCGCCCATATCGAATTCAACGCGGTCAACCTGGCCCTGGACGCGGCCTGGCGTTTTCGCGACATGCCGGATGATTTTGTCAGCGACTGGCTGCGCATTGCCGCGGAGGAGGCGGGCCATTTCCGTCTGTTGCAGGGCAGGTTGCAGCAGCTGGGCTACCGCTATGGCGACTTTCCCGCCCATAACGGTCTGTGGGAGATCTGCCATGTCACTGACCATGATGTGCTGGTGCGCATGGCGCTGGTGCCACGCGTACTGGAAGCGCGCGGCCTGGATGCCAGCCCCGAATTGCAACGCAAGCTGGCCAATATCGGCGATGAAGCCAGTGTGGCTATTCTGGATATTATCCTGCGCGATGAAATCGGCCATGTGCAAGTGGGCAACCACTGGTTTCATTATCTGTGCCGGCAGCGTGCGCTGGAGCCGATGGCAACCTTCAGCCGCCTGCTTGCAGAGTATGATCTGACCGCGCACCGTGGCAGCTACAATATTGATGCCCGCCGGCAGGCAGGCTTTTCCGAGGCCGAGCTGCAATGGTTGCAGCTAGCCAAGGACTGAGCTCCCTGCTGCCGTTCGTTTCCTGATGGAGTACCGCATGTTTTACCGGCTTTTGTGGCGCTTGCGCCAGCAACGCAAACTGGCCCTTGCCGGCCTGCTGCTGGCGACCTTGTTGTTTGTGCTGTGTGCGGCCTGCCTGAGTGTGCTGGACTTTGCCAGCTCACCCGTGGCCAGTTTGTTGTGCATTTTGCTGATGCTGCCGGCCTTGCTGGGGCAGTTGTTGATGCTGTGGGTGCTGTTGCAAAAACCCTGACTGAAAAAGGGCATTGAAAACAGTGATTTAATGTCGCATTGCTGCAGGGTGTCAGACTTGACGATGGCTGCGCGCACGGCGCATAATCGCGCCGCAACATAAGAAAAGGCCCCTGATACGGCGGGGCCTTTTTGCTTTTACAGTTTTCGGAGATACCCGAATCATGGACTATCAGGCGTTTTTGCGTCAGTTGGAATCCAGTACGCTGCCTGCATCCGACTTTACCCATCAGGCGCATTTGTATGCGGCCTGGGCTTACCGCCGCCAGTACCCGGCTGCCGAGGCGGCAGTGCGCTGCGCGCGCGCCTTGTCGCGCTATGCCATGGCGCAGGGAGCGGCGGAAAAATACCACCACACCCTGACCATGTCGCTGTTGTCCATTCTCTACCACCGTGCCCAAGAGCAGCCGGCCATGCTGGAAGACTGGCCGTCCTTTCTCGCGACCTGCGACGATGTGCTGCAGGATGCACGGGCGGTGGTGCTGCAATATTACTCTGCTGACAGGTTAAACCAGGATGCCTCGCGTCGCGGCTTTGTGCCGCCGGACCGACTGCCGCTGCCCATTGCCTGCCTGTCACATTAAGGAAGCCAAGCCATCATGATGAAAGCCCCGGAACTGCTGCTGCCCGCCGGCACGCTGGACAAAATGCGCGCCGCCTACGATTTTGGTGCCGATGCCGTCTATGCCGGCCAGCCGCGCTACTCGCTGCGTGCCCGCAATAATGACTTCAAGCTGGAAGAACTGAAAACCGGTATTGACGAAGCCCATGCACGCGGCAAGCTGTTTTTCGTGGCCAGCAACCTGCTGCCGCACAATAGCAAGATCAAGACCTATATGGCGGACATGGAACCGGTGATCGCCATGAAGCCGGATGCGCTGATCATGGCCGATCCGGGCCTGATCATGATGGTGCGCGAACGCTGGCCCGAGGTGCCGATTCATCTGTCGGTGCAGGCCAATACCGTCAACTACATGGGGGTGAAGTTCTGGCAGAAGCTGGGCGTGTCGCGCATCATCCTGTCCCGCGAGCTGAGCCTGGACGAGATTGCCGAAATCCGCCAGGAATGCCCGGATATCGAGCTGGAAGTGTTCGTGCATGGCGCGCTGTGCATTGCTTACTCCGGTCGCTGCCTGCTGTCGGGCTATTTCAATCACCGTGACCCGAACCAGGGTACCTGTACCAATGCCTGCCGTTGGGATTACAAGATGCACGATACCCAGGGTGACGACGCGGGTGATGTGCAAACCATCAAGCTGGATTTCAACAAGGCGCTGGAAGAAGCCAACCAGAGCTTTGCTGCCTGCGGCGGCGCCGAGCGTCATCCGCTGGCTGACAAGACCTACCTGATCGAGGAGGGCAGCCGCCCGGGCGAGCTGATGCCCATCATCGAAGACGAGCATGGTACTTACATCATGAACTCCAAGGACCTGCGTGCCGTGGAGCAGGTGGAGAAGCTGGTGAAGATCGGGGTGGATTCGCTCAAGATCGAAGGCCGCACCAAGAGCCTGTACTACGTGGCGCGTACCGCCCAGGTATATCGCCGCGCCATCGACGACGCGGTGGCGGGGCGTCCCTTTGATTTGGGCCTGCTGGCCGAGCTGGATGGGCTGGCCAATCGCGGCTACACCCCGGGCTTTCTGGAGCGCCATCAGACCCAGGATTACCAGAACTATCTGGACGGGCATTCCAAGGCCAAGCAAAGCCAGTATGTCGGCGATGTGCTGGAAGTCGATGCCGAGGGCTGGGCGCTGGTAGAGGTGAAAAACCGCTTCGGTGTGGGCGATCGCATCGAAGTGATTCATCCGCGCGGCAACCGTATCGTCGAGCTCAAGCAGATGACCCGCAATGGCGCGGCGGTGGAGCTGGCCGCCGGCAATGGCATGCAGGTGCGTATCCCCGACATGGTCGGCATGGAAAAAGCGCTGCTGGCACGGTTGATCTGATCAAATGTAACCGTGCTGTCGAAAGTTGCTAAAACGTGAGCGGATTGCCTGCAGGGGCCATCCGCTTTTCTTTCGCCTGTTGCCACGGCCAATACGGACTGGATTTGATCTGTGGCAAATCTGCCTCAGCTTGTCCTGTGGCAAGAAAAAATCTTTTTTGTCGGCCAGCAGCTGGCCGGCTGCGTTGAGTGATCAGGCGCGCTGCTGTCGGCCACCAGAAAGCAGACAGCTGCCGCGCCTGCCCGGATCTTGCTAAAGCCTTGAAACATCAGGCGGAGCGCTGGTTTTGATCATATGTATAGGCAAATTTGTGCTGTACAGCGGTTTGGGCCGGAGGAAATGATCAGATGTTCAGAATAGTAAACACGGACCGCCGTCAAGAGCATTCGGCTGTTGAATTTTTTGCGCTGCAAAATAAATTCATGTTGCGGCTGAATGTCTTTGTGGTTAAAAAGCTGTAACACCTCACCACGAATTGTGGATTTTATTAAACATTACAGAGGTGGCATCTACAGTGGAGGAGGCTTGGTAATGGGGAAGGTCTACCCTTGCGGGAAACAGGCTGCAATGCTCAGCGCAGTGCGCTGTCTGGCCAGCCGGTTTCCACAGGTTTCCTGTGATAACAATAAATATCAGGACGACTGGCGGCTCCGTGCTGCAAGTTCGTCGTCTCTTGCCTGACAGTTACCGCATCCAACTGGGATAGCAATAGCCAGAGTGGATAGGATGGGGTTATAAATGTTGTGCACGAATATTGCTTAATGCCTAAGCGTGCCATTATTACCCCAGGTTTGGCGCTGACCGGATTCGAGGGAGAAACCCCGGACGGTCAACAGGAGGTGCAGTTCATCAGGTCCCTTGCGTCCCCAGACAACAGGGAGTTTATGGTCTTGCAATACATTAGGAAGCCTGTAATGAAGAAGAAACTTGTCAAGAAAGTGCTGTGTTCGCTGCTTCTGCTGTTGCCTAGTGCGGGCGTACTGGCAGAAGACAAGGTGCTGAACGTCTACAACTGGTCTGATTACATCGCCAAGAGCACCATCCCTGGCTTTGAAAAGCAGGCCGGGGTCAAGGTCAAGTATGACGTGTACGACAGCGACGATACCCTGCAAGCCAAGATGATGACCGGCCGCGCCGGTTACGACATCGTGGTGCCCACTTCCAACTTCATGGCCAAGCAGATCGAGGCTGGCATCTACCAGAAGCTGGACAAGTCCAAGATCCCCAATCTGGCGAATCTGGACAAAGGGCTGATGGCCAAGATCCAGGATGCCGATCCGGGCAATGCACATGGCGTGCCGTGGGCTTATGGCACCGATGGCCTGGGTTACAACTTCACCAAGGTCAAGGCCATCCTGGGCAAGGATACCCCGCTGGATACCTGGGACATCCTGTTTGACCCGAAATACGTCTCCAAGCTCAAGGGCTGCGGCGTATCGGTACTGGATCAGGCCAATGACGTGTTCGCCGTTGCCCTGCATCATCTGGGCAAGGACCCGAACAGCAAGAACCCGGCCGACTACCAGGCCGCCTTCGAACTGCTGAAGAAAATCCGCCCCTACATCACCCAGTTCAACTCTTCCGGCTATATCAATGACCTGGCCAACGGCGACATCTGCCTGGCGCTGGGCTGGTCTGGCGACGTCAACATCGCCAAGCATCGCGCTGCCGAGGCCAAGCGTACCTACCAGCTGGGTTACGTGATTCCGAAGTCCGGCGCACCGATCTGGTTTGACGTGATGGTGATCCCGAAAGATGCACCGCATGTTGATGCGGCCCTCAAGTGGATCAACTACATCGAGAATCCGGAAGTCAATGCCGCGATTACCGACGAAGTGTTCTACCCGACTGCCAATGCGGCAGCCCGCAAGTTCGTCAAGCCGGAAATCGCCAACGATCCGTCCATCTACCCGCCGGAATCGGTCATGAAGACCTTGTTCCTGCTCAAGCCGCTGCCGTCTGACATCATGCGTCTGCAGAACCGTCTGTGGACCCAGCTGAAGACTGGCCGCTAAGCCGTGTCCTGATCAGCCGGGTGGCTGTGCGCCCGGCTGGTTCTGACCTGCACGATCCCCGCGGTCGTCAAGGCCGCAGGGATGGATGCAACAGCCGCTGCTACCGCATTGCCGGCACGGCAGCTGGCTAAGAAAAAGCAGTACTGGAGTGAGGGTTACAGTCTGGTTCCGCAGAGCCGGGCTGTAGTGAAACGTAAGTCATCACATCAGGGCGAGTCGTGACAGGGCCTTGATATGATGGCTGTAAAGATGTGCTTGGCAAGCCGGTCCCACCGGCCAAGTGGTGCTAAACATGAAAAGTCTCAATTTTAGTCGATGGTTTCCGTCCGGCAGGACTACCGTCATCGGTGTTCCCTTCCTGTTTTTGTTTGTGTTTTTCCTGCTGCCCTTCCTGCTGGTGGTCGGCATCAGCTTTTCGCAGCAGCAGCTGGGCATTCCGCCCTATACGCCGCTGACCAAGATCGAAGACGATGTCTTTACCCTGGTGCTGAATGTCGGTCACTACAAGTTCATGCTGGGTGACGATCTGTACTTTGCCACCTACATCAGCTCGGTGCAGATGGCTTTTGTCTCGACTGTGCTGTGCTTGCTGATCGGCTACCCCATGGCCTATTACATCGCCCGTGCCTCCGAGTCTGCTCGTGACACGCTGATGATGATGGTGATGCTGCCGTTCTGGACTTCCTACCTGATTCGCGTTTATGCCTGGATCGGCATTCTCAAGAATGACGGTTTCCTCAATCAGTTCCTGATGTGGCTGGGCGTCATCGATACCCCGCTGCGGCTGTATCACACCAACTGGGGCGTGTATATCGGCATGGTGTTCTCCTATCTGCCCTTCATGATCATGCCGCTGTATGCCCACCTGGTGAAAATGGACCTGCGCCTGCTGGAGGCCGCCTATGACCTGGGTGCCCGTCCGTGGAAGGCCTTTGTCCAGGTGACCCTGCCGCTGTCGAAAAACGGCATCATCGCCGGCAGCCTGCTGGTGTTCATTCCGGCGGTGGGCGAATACGTGATCCCGGAACTGCTGGGTGGTTCGGACACGCTGATGATCGGTCGTGTGATGTGGGATGAATTCTTTAACAATATGGACTGGCCGATGGCTGCTACCGTGACCTGCGCCATGGTGCTGCTGCTGCTGGTGCCGATGGCGCTGTTCCAGCATTACCAGGCGAAAGTGATGGAGGAAGTGAAATGAGCACGATGAAACCCAGCAAACCGCTGTCGTTTGCGGTACTTGGCTTCGGCTATGCCTTCCTTTATCTGCCCATCGTCCTGCTGGTGATCTACTCGTTCAACGAGTCCAAGCTGGTCACGGTATGGTCCGGTTTCTCCACCAAGTGGTACTGGGCACTGCTGGAAGATGACGAGCTGATCAATGCCGCCCTGCTCAGCATCAAGATTGCCCTGATGACGGCCACCGCGGCCGTGGTCATCGGCACCTGGGCAGGTTTCGTGATGGCGCGGCTCAACCGCTTCCGCCTGTTCCCGCTGTTTGCCGGCATGATCAATGCGCCGCTGGTGATTCCCGAAGTGATTCAGGGTATCTCGCTGCTGCTGCTGTTCGTGGCCATGGAGCAGGCATTTGGCTGGCCGGAAGGTCGTGGTGTGTTCACCATCTGGATTGGTCACGTGATGCTGTGCGTGTCCTATGTGGCCATCGTGGTGCAGTCCCGTGTACGTGAACTGAACCGTTCGCTGGAAGAAGCGGCCATGGATCTGGGAGCGCGTCCGCTCAAGGTGTTCTTCGTGATCACCCTGCCGCTGATTTCCCAGGCACTGGTGTCCGGCTGGCTGCTGTCCTTCACCCTGTCGCTGGATGACCTGGTGCTGACAGCCTTCCTGTCCGGCCCGGGTTCCACCACGCTGCCGATGGTGATCTTCTCTCGCGTGCGCCTGGGTCTGAACCCGGAAATGAACGCCCTGGCCACCCTGTTCATCATCGTGGTGTCGGTGGGTGTCGTGGCGGGCAATCTGTATATGCGCTCGGTACAACGCAAGCGTGACCGTGAAATGCAACTGGCCTTCAATCAGGCGTAAGCCACCAAGGCAGGTCGCAGGCAAGGACGGGGCAGCAGCAGGGATAAGGCACCATTCCGGTTGCTGCCCCGTTGGGGTTATAGAGGCAAAAACAACGTGGTATCCATGCAGTAGGACAAGGGAGAAGTGAGATGAAGAAATTGTTGATCAGTGCTCTGATCGCAGGTCTTCCCGGCGTAGCCATGGCCGATGCCAAGGGAGACGAGATCGCCAAGCTGAAAGCCCAGTTAGAGGCTCTGCAGGCGCAAATGCAACAGCTGCAGCAGGCCGTGAACGCCGCGACTGCCGCCAAGGCTCCGGAAGCGGATGATGCCAATACCGAGCTGAAGCAGCGGGTGGCCGGCATGGAGCTGAAAGTGGACAAGCTGACGACCGATGCCAGCGAAGGCCCGATTGCCGGCTTGAGTGTGACCGGCTATCTGGACCCGACCTATCTGTACAACCGCAGCACCAAGGGCTCGGGCTTCCAGTTCGTCAATCACAGCAACCAGTATGCCTATACCAACAGTACCTTTGGTGATGTCTATCTGGATATCAAGAAAACCTTCGGCGTAGGCCCGCTGGCGCCGAGCGCGGAAATCAGCATCCTGCCCAACCGTGGTTCGGGCAATACCTTGCTGCAGAGCAGCTCCTCCAGTGGCGGCAGTAATAACGGCAGCGGCAGTACCGGTCTGGGCAACATCATCAATACGGCGGTCATTACCTATCCGCTGTCCGATACCACCCAGCTGGTGGCCGGCTTGATGAACAGCTTTGGCGGCTACGAAGTACAGCAGTCCAACCAGATGAACACCATTACCCATGGCCTGCTGTATGACTTCAGCGATCCGGGTGGCTATGTGGGTGCCGGCTTTAACTGGGCGCATGGCGAGTGGGCAACCAAGTTCATGATTGCCAACGAGCAATACCATACCAACGCCAACTTGACTAATGGCAAGTCCAACAACACGCCTACCGTAACCGGCCGTGTTGATTACACCTGGAGCAGTGCACTGGATATCGGCGCTTCGGCCAATGCCGGCCGTCAGACCCTGCCAGGCAAGGACAGCAATGCCACTGGAACGGGCTATGGCTACCAGGGTAATGCCACCAGCCCGTACAGCAATTACTACTTTGCCGAGCTGGATGCCACCTACACCATGACCGACGGCGTGCTGAATGCCGAGCTGGATTATGGCCGGCAAAAGCAGGCTGCCTGGAATGGTGAGGACGCGGTATGGTACGGCTTCTCCTTGCTGGCCCATCAGAAGTGGACCAGCGAACTGTTTGGCCGCATGGGTGCCACCCTGCGTTACGACTACCTGAATGACAGCAAGAATGGCGGCGGTGGCGGCGGTATCGCGCTGTCTTCCGGTACGGGTTATGGTGGGGTGGATGGCACCAACGGCTTCGGCATTTCCCAGGCCTGCTTCAGCAATAGCTCGGTCAATGGTTCCGACTGCTCCGGTGCTACCCGTCAGGCTCTGACGGCAGCCCTGCTGTTCTACCCGACCGATCAGCTGACCCTGAAGATGGAATACCGCCACGACTGGGCCAACCGCGATGTGTTTGTGCGTAATAGTGGCAACTATCGCAAGAGCAACGACATTTTCGCTGCCCAGGCAGTGTACAGCTTCTGATCGCCAGACTGTTTTAGCGCTCGAATGGCCTCCGCTGGAGGCCATTTTTCATGGATGCACTTTTTCCGCTTTTGGCTTGGCAAAGCAGGGCCGGGGCGGCACACTCATGCATTGTCTTTGCTGGAATGCTGCATGTTCAGACGTCCTGACTGGCTGGCCTCGCTGTTCAACCGTGCGCCCTATGTGGCACAGCCGGCGGCGCGTCATCATGGCCCCGCCGGCTATCGCAATCTCTATCCCTTCCGCCTGCCTTCACTGGGCAGCCTGTTGCACTGGAAGCTGGCACAGTGGTGGCGGCCACGCCCGGATCACCGGCCGGAAATGGTGCCCTTGACCAGCGGCGACCCCGCCGCCTTGCGTGCCAATCACCTGCGCAGCAGCGTGACCTGGCTGGGGCATGCCAGCAGCTTTGTGCAGTTGGCCGGACAGAATGTGCTGATTGATCCGGCACTGTCGCCACGGGTGTCGCCCTTCCGCCATCTGGGGCCGCGGCGGCAAGTGCCCTTGCCCATTGATCTGCCAGATTTGCCGCGCATAGACCTGGTCTTGCTGACGCATCTGCATTACGACCATCTGGATTTTCCCACGCTCAAGCGCCTGGCGCGCCAGCAGGGCGGGGCGCCCGACTTCGTGGTGCCGCTGGGCGTGGCACGTGCCGTGCGCGCCGCCGGCGTGCCGGCCGAGCGGATTGTCGAGCTGGACTGGTGGCATGCCGTGCAGCGCGGTGCGCTGCGTGTGCTGCTGACGCCGGCGCATCACTGGAGCAATCGTGGCCCGTGGGGAGATCTGAACAAGGCGCTGTGGGGCGGCTATCTGCTGGAAGGTGCGGGCCTGAAAATCTGGTATCCCGGCGATACCGGTTATCAGGCCGAGCTGTTTCATGAGATCGGCCTGCATATCGGGCCGGTGGATTTGGCCTTGCTGCCAATCGGCGCTTACGAGCCGCGCAAGGTCATGCGCGCCCAGCATGTCAATCCGGATGAGGCGGTACGCATTTTCAGGCATGTGGCGGCGCGCAAGGCCTGGGCGGTGCACTGGGGCACCTTCATTCTCACTGACGAACCGATACAGCAGCCGATGGCGGAGCTGGCCATGGCCTTGCGCGAGCAGGGGGTCAGCCCTGACGATTTCATGCTGCCGGCCATTGGCGAAACCATCTGGCTGTAGCCGGCCGCGACGGATGCAGAGCATGCTGGCGGTATTTTGCTTTGGCTTGCTGCGCAAGACGCCATTTTGCTGCGATGCAAACATTGCCCGTCAAGGCTGGGGGGCATACAATCGACAGTGTTATTTTTTTCGAAAACGAAGGATTTTTTTCGTTTTCACAGCAATATGGGGCTAGGCATGACGATTCTGCAATTGATCAATGAACGGGTGCAGGCTGCGCTAAGCGCGGCCGGTGCGCCGGATGCGCCGGCGGTGATCCAGCCGGCTTCCAAGCCGGAATTTGGCGACTATCAGGCCAATGGCGTGATGGGTGCGGCCAAGGCGCTCAAGACCAATCCGCGCGAACTGGCGCAAAAAGTGGTGGCGGCGCTGGACTTGCACGGCATTGCCGACAAGGTGGAAATCGCCGGCCCGGGTTTCATCAATATTCATCTAGCCCCTGAATATCTGGCCCGACGCAGCGAAACTGCCCTGAAAGACGCACGGCTGGGTGTGACACCGGTACAGCCGCAGCGGGTGATGGTGGAGTATTCCTCGCCCAATCTGGCCAAGGAAATGCACGTAGGCCACCTGCGTTCTTCCATTATTGGTGACGCACTGGCGCGGGTGATGGAATTCCTCGGTCACGATGTGGTGCGTGCCAACCACGTGGGCGACTGGGGTACCCAGTTCGGCATGCTGACTGCTTACCTGGTGGAAATCCGCCAGGCCGGTGATAGCGCGCTGGAATTGTCCGACCTGGAAACCTTCTACCGCAATGCCAAGGTGCGCTTTGACGAAAGCGAAGAATTCGCCGACCGCGCGCGTGACTACGTGGTGCGTCTGCAGGGTGGTGACGAAGAAGTGCTCAAGCTGTGGGCGCAGTTTGTCGACATCTCGCTCAAGCATTGCGAGGCGGTGTATCAAAAGCTGAATGTCGGCCTCAAGCGCGAGCATGTGCGTGGCGAATCGGCCTATAACGATGACCTGCCGGTGATTGTGGAAGAGCTGCGTGCCGCTGGCCTGCTCAGCGAAAGCGAAGGCGCCGAGGTGGTGTTCCTGGAAGAGTTCCGCACCCAGGACGACGAGCCGATGGGCGTGATCATCCGCAAGAAAGACGGCGGCTTCCTGTATACCACCACCGACCTGGGCGCCGTGCGCTACCGTCACAAGGTGCTGAATCTGGATCGCGTCATCTACGTGGTGGATGCACGGCAAAGCCAGCACTTTGCCCAGATGTTCAGCATCTGTCGCAAGGCCGGTTTCGCCCCGGCAAGCATGCTGCTGGAGCATATTGGCTTTGGCGTGATGATGGGCGACGACGGCAAGCCGTTCAAGACCCGCTCCGGTGGTACGGTCAAGCTGATCGAGCTGCTGGATGAGGCCGAGCAGCGTGCTTTTGATCTGGTTTCGGCTAAAAATCCGGACCTGCCGGAAGCCGAAAGACGCGAGATTGCCGCCGTGGTCGGCATCGGTGCGGTGAAATATGCCGACCTGTCGAAGAACCGCATGAGCGATTACATCTTCAACTGGGACACCATGCTCGCCTTCGAAGGCAATACCGCGCCGTATCTGCAATACGCCTACACTCGCGTGCAAAGCGTATTCCGCAAGGCGGAAAACGTGGATGCCGATGCGCCCATCGTGATTACCGAGCCGGCCGAAAAACATCTGGCGGCGGCGCTGGCACAGTTTGAAGACACCTTGCTGTCGGTGGCAGAAGGCTGCTATCCGCATTATCTGTCCAACTATCTGTACCAGATCGCCACGCTGTTCTCGCGCTTTTACGAAGCCTGCCCGATTCTCAAGAGCGAAGGCGAGGTACGTGCCAGCCGCCTGCAACTGGCTGCGCTGACCGGCAAGACGCTGAAGACCGGCCTGGATCTGTTGGGGATCAAGGTGCTGGAAACCATGTAAGCCATTCTGGCTGGCCTGGTATGAAAAAACGCCCTGAAATATCAGGGCGTTTTTTATTGTGCTTTGTCTTGTTCAGATGGCTTGTGTAGCCTGCAGCAGCCAGTCGCGGGCAGCGCCATCTACCAGTGGCAGCAGGCGGCGTCGTACCTCGCCGTGGTAGTGATTCAGCCAGTCCACCTCCTGGCGTGACAGCAGGCTGTGTTCGATGCAGCGGCTGTCAATCGGACACAGGGTTAGCGTTTCAAAGCGCAGGAAGTCACCAAAGTCGTTCTGCCCGGCGGCGACGTTCAGCACCAGGTTCTCGATACGCACCCCCCATAGGCCGGGACGGTAAATGCCGGGCTCGATCGAGGTGATCATGCCTTCCTGCATCGCCATGCTGGGGTCAGGCAGGCTGCGCGAGATGGTTTGCGGGCCTTCGTGCACATTGAGGAAGTAACCGACGCCATGGCCGGTGCCGTGGCCAAAGTCGATATCGTGCTGCCACATTGGCGCGCGGGCCAGCGCGTCCAGCATCGGCGACAGGGTGCCGCGCGGAAAGTGGGCCATCGACAGATTGATGGTTCCCTTCAGCACCAGGGTGAAGTCGCGCTTTTGTTCCGGGCTGGGTGTGCCGACGGCCACCACGCGGGTGATGTCGGTGGTGCCACCCAGATACTGGCCGCCGGAGTCGATCAGCAGCAGGCCGTTGCCGGCAATGCTGGCATGCGCTTGTTCCGTTGCCCGGTAGTGTGGCAGCGCGCCATTGGCATTGAAGCCGGCAATGGTGGCGAAGCTGGGCGAGACAAAGCCGGGGCGGCGGGCGCGGGCGGCGGTGATCTGCTCGTCTATGGTCAGCTCGCTGATGGTCTCATGGTTGACCGCCTGTTCGAACCAGGCAAAGAACTCGCACAAGGCGGCGCCATCCTGCTCCATGGTGGCGCGTACCTGCGCGGCCTCGGCGGCGGTCTTGCGCGATTTGAGCAAGGTGCTGGGGTTGATTGCCGTGATGACGCGGCTGTCGGTGGCCATCGCCTGGCGCAGGCCCAGGGTGATGCGGCGCGGATCGATCAGAATGACGTCGCTGGCGTGCAGCTGGCCGAGTGCGGTCTTGGCCTGATGGTAATCCGCCAGCTCCACGCCGTCGGCGGCCAGTTCGGCTTGCAGGCTGGCATCCAGTTTGCTGCGGTCGACAAACAGCGTGGCCTGGGTGGCGCTGAGCAGTGCATGGCTGACAAACACCGGATTGTAGCTGACATCAGCCCCGCGCAGATTGAACAGCCAGGCAATGTCGTCCAGAGTGGAAATGAAGTGATGACTGGCGGCTGCCTGCTGCATGGCCTGGCGCACCGCCTGCAACTTGTCTGCACGGCTGGTGCTGGCAAATGGAGCGGTGTGCGCATAGATGGCAGCATGGGGCAGGGCTGGGCGCTCAGCCCAGATTTGACCGACCAGATCAAGGTCGGTGCGCAGCTGTACGCCCTTGGCGTGCAGGGTGGTTTGCAGGGCTTGCGCTGCCGCCAGGCTCAATACATCGCCGTCTACGCTCAGTGTCTGGCCGCTGCCCAGCTGCTGTGCCAGCCAGTCCAGATGCTGGGTGCTGGCGGCAGTCTGGATTTTCATCAGGGTAATGCCGCTGCCTGCCAGCTCTTGTTCCGCCTGTTCCCAGTAGCGGCTATCGGCCCACAGGCCGGCTTGGTCTGCTGTCACGATCAGCGTGCCCATCGAACCCTTGAAGCCGGACAGCCATTGGCGTGCCTGCCAGTGTGCGGGCAGGTATTCCGACAGGTGCGGATCGGAGGAGGGGATCAGGCAGGCGTCGACATGTTGTTGCTGCATGGCCTGGCGCAAGGCGGCCAGGCGCTGGGGGATGGTGAGCAGGGGTGTCATGCGGGTTTCCAGTGCGGTGTATCCGGCTATTCTGGTGCGCGCATGGCAGGCTGACAAGCGAGTTTATGCCGGGGTCGCCATGCATTTTGCGCATGGCTGGCACTGGATAATAAAAAAGGCGATCCGCAGATCGCCTTTTTCAATCAACTGCCTGTTGCTCAGTCAGCGCGCTGGGTGCTGCGCTGGCCCTGGCTGGCGCTGGACGAACGCGGACCGCGCTTGTCATAGCTGCTGCCGGTGCCACGGCCATAGCCGCCTTCGCGACGCTCGCGACCGTAGCCGTTGCCACTGCTGCTGCCGCGACGCTGGCCCTGGGCGCCGTAGCCGCCCGGCTTGCCGTTGCGACGCGGGCCTTTCGGCGGGCGACGGGTCGGCTCCATGCCTTCGATCACGCCCTCGGTGATCTGGCGCTTCAGGTATTGCTCGATGCGGCGAACCTTGTGGAATTCTTTCGATTCCGCCAGGGTGATGGCAGTGCCATCGCGACCGGCACGACCGGTACGGCCAATGCGGTGTACGTAGTCTTCAGCTTGCTTGGGCAGGTCGAAGTTCACCACGTGGGTGATGGTCGGTACGTCGATACCGCGGGCTGCCACGTCGGTGGCCACCAGGATTTTGATACGGCCGCGACGCAGGTCGTTCAGGGTACGGTTACGCCAGCTTTGCGGCATGTCGCCATGCAGGCAGGCGGCGGAGTAGCCCTGGTCGGACAGCTTGTCGGCCAGTTCTTCGGTGTAGGCCTTGGTGGCCGAGAAGATCACGCACTGGTCAAAACCCGATTCCTTCAGGATGTGATCCAGCAGGCGATGCTTGTGGTTCAGGTCGTCAGCGTACAGCAGGTGCTCTTCGATGGTGCCGCCGGAGGTTTCGGTGCGGGCGATTTCGATGCGCTGCGGATCGCGGGTCATCTTTTCGGCCATGCGACCAACGGTGCCGTCCAGGGTGGCGGAGAACAGTACGGTCTGACGGGTTTCCGGAGTGGCCTTGACGATGGTTTCGATGTCATCGATGAAGCCCATGTCCAGCATGCGGTCGGCTTCATCCAGTACCAGCATTTCCAGGCGGGAGAAGTCGATGCGGCCGGAGCGCATGTGGTCCATCAGACGGCCCGGGGTGGCCACGATCAGGTCGATCGGGCGGGACAGGGCGCGGGTCTGGTAGCCGAAGGAAGCGCCGCCAACCAGGCAGGCGGTTTTCATCCAGCGCAGGTCCTTGCCGTATTCCAGGGCGTTTTTCTCAACCTGTTGTGCCAGTTCGCGAGTCGGGCACAGTACCAGTACGCGCGGACCCTGGCCCTTGCCAGTGGAGCGCTCGGACAGCTTGGTCAGTGCCGGCAGCAGGAAGGCTGCGGTCTTGCCGCTACCGGTTTGGGCGGAAACCAGCAGGTCGCGGCCAGCGATGGCAGCGGGGATGGCTTCGGCTTGTACGCCGGTGGGCGAGGTGTAACCAGCAGTTTCGAGTGCGCGCAGAATGGTAGGGGCAATGCCCAGATCGGAGAAATGCATAATATCCTTTCAAACCGGAGTAGAGCCGGTGTCGCTTGGCCAGGAGATGTGGCGGTTAGCAGCCTCGTTCAGAGGCCGTCGGTCATCGGCACCAACCTGTGCAAGCGGCGAACAGCAGTCCAGTCAAAAGAGACACTACGTGGACGAAGCCTGGAATATCGGTCAGGGACGATGAAGCATCACACCGGCAATGCTGCAAAACAGCTGCAAAAACTGCCGGTGGAAATGGAAATCAGAAGGGTTGGCACTTTACGGTAAAATGAAAGCGTTTGCAAGCTGTTTTTGCAAAGTGCTTGGCTAAGTGATTGATTCACCGCCAGGTGATGTCGCAAAAAGAGAAAAATTGCATATTTCTGCAATATTCAGCCCTGCTGGCCATTCATGGCTTGCATTGCCAGCAATGGCTGCAGCCATTGCACTGCACCATCGGTATCGCGATATTCCGCGCCACTCCAGCAGGCATAGGGCAGGCTGGCGATCTGCGCGAACAGGGCGCTGAAATCCAGCGCTCCGCTACCCGGCGCGCCACGTCCCGGCACATCGGCAAACTGCAGGTGGCCGATGCGCGGCCAGTGTTGGCGCAGCAAGGGCTCCAGCGGCTCGCCCATGCGCGCCATGTGATAGAGGTCGATCTGCCAGTAAAGATTGGCATGCGCCGGCAGCTGCTGCAGCTCGGCGGGCGTGCTGATGAGAAAGTCCGGCATGTCATGGCGGTTGATGGCCTCCACCGTGCAGCGGATATGGTGCGGGGCCAGCGTGTCGGCGGCCAGCAGCAGATTGCCATGCAATGTCGCGATGGCCTGTTCGCGGCTGCAGCCTGCGCTCAGTCGTCCCGGCAGGATGTTGACCGCCTCCACGCCCAGAGCGGTGGCATAGTGCAGGCATTGCTGCAGGCCGGCGGCGAATTCCGCTTCCCGGCCGGGTGTGCCGGCCAGGCCGCTGCCGCCTTGCATCAGGTCGCCAGCCGGAGCATTGATCAGCACCAGCTTGAGCTGCTTCTCTCCCAGCCAGTGTTGCAGCTGTTCTACCGTGTGTTCGTAAGGAAACTGGATTTCCACGGCGGAAAAACCGGCGGCACGGGCGGCGGCAAAGCGCTGCGGCCACGGCAGGTGGGCAAACAGCATGCTCAGATTGGCTGACAGTTTCAGCATGCGGCTTGCTCCTGCTCCTGATAGAGCTGGATGACGCTGCTGAGGTCGGCCGTGGCGTGGCCCCGGGCAGCGTGCAGGCGCATCAGCTGGCTGGCCAGCGCCGCCAGCGGCGTGGCGGACTGGCTGTTTTTGGATAGCTGGCCGGCGTTGTCCAGATCCTTCAGCAAGGTGGCCACCTTCCATTGCACCGGCTCGGCCTGACGCGCCGCCATGCGCGGGGCCAGGATTTGCAGCGGCAGCGAATCGGCAAAGCCGCCAGCCAGCGCCGGTGCCAGCAGGCTGGCATCCACGCCATTGTTTTCGGCCAGCGCTACTGCTTCGGCAATCAGCATGGCATTGGCGGCCACAATCAATTGATTGCAGATCTTGGTGACCTGGCCGCTGCCGACCTCTCCCATACGGGTGATGCGTTGTGACAGGGCTTGCAAGGGCAGGCTGGCGCGCTGGATGTCCGCCGCGCTGCCGCCCGCCATCACCACCAGGCTGCCTTGCTCCGCCCCCTTGACCCCGCCGGATACCGGCGCATCCACCCAGTTGGCCCCTTGTTGCCTGACCAGCTCTGCGCAGCGCCGGGTGGTGTCCGGGTCGATGCTGGACAAGTCGATGATCAGCTGCCCGGTGCGCAGGGCCGGGGCTAACTGCGTGGCAACGCTTTGCACCGCAGCGCCATCGGCAATGCACAGCATCAGCATGTCGCTGCTGACTGCCAGTTCCACCAGCGAAGTGGTGGTTTGCATGCCCTCGGTGCGAGCCTGCTCCAGCTTGTCAGCCGAGCGGTTCCAGACGGTGAGCGGGAAGCCGGCAGCCTGCAGCCTGCGGCATAGGGGCAGGCCCATCAGGCCCAGGCCGATAAAACCGATTCTTTCCATGGTGCTAGCCCTGGTGAGAAGGGAGGATGGCGGAATTCTAGTGGCATGGTCGCCACGGCGTCGAGTGTCGCGGTGTCGCCATGAAAAAACGGCCCGCCTGCAAGTGCAGTAGCGGGCCGCCGTGGCATTGCCCGACAAGGCGGGCATCAGGCCGGTATCAGGCCTGCCATTCGATCAGTGCATAGTTCTTCTTGCCGCGCTTGAGCAGGCTGAAGCGACCGAACAGTCGGTCATCGGCAGTGAAACGATGCTCGATGCTGTCTGCCTTGTTGCCGTTGATGCTGACCGCGCCGCTCTGGATGAAGGTACGTGCCTCACTCTTGGACTTGGCCAGGCCGCCATTGGCCACGGCGTCGATCAGGCTGTCATCGCTGGCATTCAGCACGAAGTGCGGCAGGCCGTCCTGTGCCAACTGGGCGAAGTCGTCCTCGGTCAGGCTGGACAGGTCATTGCTGAACAGGCTGTGGGTAATGCGCTGGGCGGCGGCCAGGGCGGCCTTGCCGTGCACCAGTTCGGTCACTTGTTCGGCCAGGATGCGCTGGGCTTCCGGCTTGCCATCGCGGGCCTTGTCGGCTGCTTCGATGGCGGCGATTTCTGCCACCGACAGGAAGCTGAAGTAGCGCAGGAATTTGTAGACATCGGCATCGGCCGTGCCCAGCCAGAACTGGTAGAAGGCGTAGGGCGAGGTCTTGCGTGCGTCCAGCCAGATGGTGCCGGATTCGGTCTTGCCAAACTTGGTGCCGTCCGATTTGGTGACCAGCGGCATGGTCAGGCCGAATACCTGTTGCTGGTTCAGGCGACGGGTAAGGTCGGTGCCGGCGGTAATATTGCCCCACTGGTCGGAGCCACCGATTTGCAGCTTGCAGCCCAGGCGGCGGTTCAGCTCGGAAAAGTCGTAACCCTGCAGCAGGCTGTAGGAGAACTCGGTATAGGAAATGCCCTGGTCGTCGCGGTTGATGCGTTGTTGTACCGCTTCTTTCTTGATCATGGCATTGACCGAGAAATGCTTGCCGATGTCGCGCAGGAATTCCAGTGCGCCCATGCCGCCAAACCAGTCGTAGTTATTGGCCATGACGGCGGCGTTGTCGCCTTCGAAAGACAGGAAGGGCGAAACCTGGGCGCGGATTTTGTCCACCCAGCCTTCAATCACGTCCGGGGTGTTCAGCTTGCGTTCGGTGGCCTTGAAGCTGGGGTCGCCGATCATGCCGGTGGCGCCGCCCACCAGGGCGATGGGGCGATGACCGGCTTGCTGGAAGCGCTTGAGCATCAGGATGGGAACCAGGCTGCCGATATGCAGGCTGTCGGCCGTGGGGTCGAATCCGCAATACAGGGTGACCTGTTCCTTGGCCAGCAGTTCGGACAAGGCGGCGGCGTCTGTGGTTTGCGCGATCAGGCCGCGTGCCTCCAGATCTTCCATCAGTGAAGCTTGGGTCATTACATTCTCCAACTCAATGCGTGAAAACACAGCCGCAGCGGGCTGTCAGTGCGTTGGCCGGCATCCGCTCCGGGCAGGTCTGGCTGCGCGAAGGCGGGCGGCGAAAGGGCTAATACTACCCGAAAAGCGTGGGTTTTTGGATCCGGAACCGGCAAATGCCCCGGTCGGTGGCGCTGCTGCTGCCGTGTGCTTAACAGAGATTAAGGCGTCGGCAGTAGGCAGCAAGGTGCGGGCTGGTTACACTTTTCACTTTGAACAATTGCCGAGCGAGGGTGACGATGGTGCGGATGATCAAGGTGTGGGATGCCCCGACGCGGTTTTTCCACTGGACGCTGGTAGTGCTGTTTGCCGGCATGTGGTTCAGCGGCGAGCAGGGTGGTGACTGGCTGCACTATCATGTGCTGTGCGGCGAGGCCGTGGCGGCGCTGCTGCTGTTTCGCCTGATCTGGGGAGTGATCGGCAGCGAAACCGCCCGCTTCAGCCAGTTTGTCAAAGGGCCGGCGGCCATTCTTCGTTATCTGAAGGGCGAGGGGGCCGGGCCGCAGCCGGGGCACAATCCGCTGGGTGGCCTGATGGTGGTGGCCTTGCTGGGTGTGCTGTCATTACAGGTGGCGAGTGGCCTGTTTGCCAGCGATGTGGACAGCTACACCTTTGATGGGCCGCTGGCCAGGTTGATCAGCAGCAGCCTGTCCGAATCGATTACCGGTTTTCACAAAGCGCTGTTCAATATCATCCTGCTGCTGGTGGCCCTGCATGTGGCGGCAATCGTGGCATACCGGGTGATCAGAAAGCAGAATCTGGTCAAGCCCATGCTGACCGGCTACCAGGAGGTGTCCACCGAGGTGCCGCCATTGCGCTTCCGCTCCGGCTTGCTGGCGGTGCTGGCCTTGCTGGCGGCCAGTGGTGGCATTTTCCTGCTTACCCGCCTGTGAAAAACGGCATCTGACCTAAGCAAAGCCCTGCAGCGCAGGGCTTTTTGCTTTGTCGATGGCTGTTTATTTTTCCGGGCCGCGGAAGCTGTCATGACAGGCCTTGCAGCTTTGTGCCACTACGCCATAGCTCTTTTTGATGCTGGCCAGGTCGCCGTTGTGGGCGGTGCTGTCCAGATCATTGACGGCTTTGAGAAAGGTGTCGCGTGCCGCCTGGAATTTGGCCGGCTGGCTCCAGATTTCCGGCTTGGCGCGGCTCTTGGCATCGATGCTGCCTGCGGGGAAGTGGTTGAACGGCTCGCCGGCAATCTGCTTCAGCGCGTCGGCCATGACGATGAATTTGGCCTTGTTGTAGGGGTCGCGATCACGCACCACCATGCCCATGGGTTCGAAGGCGCGCAGCACCTTCTTGAAGCTTTGAGTGCGGATTTCGGCGGGCGAGTCGGCCATGGCAGCCGGAATGGCCAGTGCGGCAAGCAGCAGGGCGGTAACAGTCTGTTTCATGTTGGCGCTACGGTGGTTGGAACTGCGTTGTGAGGAGGCTTCATAAAAAAAGTTCAGCAATGTTGCTGAACTTTTTTTGATCAAGCGCTGAGTTTATCAGTCTTTGCGAAAGGCGTCGTGGCAGCTCTTACAGGTTTTTTGCACGGCAGCAAACTGGTTCTTGATGCTGGCCGCATCGCCGTTGGCGGCGACCTGTTTCAATTTGCCGGTTTCGGCCTTGAAGCTGTCCACAGCCTTGGTCCATTCTGCGGGCTTGCTCCAGATTTCTGCCTTTGCTTCAGTCTTTCTGGCAGCCTGCCCACTGGCGGTGCCAGCCGGGAAGTGTTGCCAGGGCTGCTGGGCCACTTCATCCAGATGCGCAGCCAGCTTGCTGAATTCCTCCTTGTTGATCGTATCGCTCTTCACCATCTTGCCCATCGCCGCGGCATCTTTCTTGAACTGCTTGAAAATGTCCTGACGGGCAGAAACCGGATCGGTGGCGGCAAAGGCCGGGCTGGCCAGAACGGCGCAAAGGCTGAGCATGAGGGTTTTTTTCATGTGAACTCCTTTGAAGGTTGCAAGCTGCTGCAGGGGATAAGGCAGGCTAACACGGGTGGATGACAGGTAGAACCCGGTAGTGTTAATGGTTGTGCGCTACTGATGTTATAAAGTAACATTCGCCCTCGCCAACAGGAGTCGCCAATGAACCGCACGGATTACCTCCAGGCTGCCGAAGCCCATTGCGAGCGCCGCGGCTGCAAGCTGACTGCCCTGCGCCGCCAGGTGCTGGAGCTGGTGCTGCGCCACGAGGGCGTGGTCAAGGCCTATCAGGTGCTGGCCGATTTGCAAAAGGAGCGCGGCATTGCCGCCCCGCCCACCGTATACCGCGCCCTGGATTTCCTGGTCGAGCAGGGCTTGCTGCACCGCGTGGATGCCCTGAACGGCTTTGTTGTCTGTGACCATTTCGAGTGTCAGCACGAAAGCATGATTCTGGTCTGTGAAACCTGCGGCAAGGTACAGGAAGTGGACGTCATCGCGGCACTGGCCGGCCTGCGCGATGTGGCGGACGCCGCCGACTTTACCCTCAGCCGCCAGAACCTGACGCTAACCGGACTTTGCAAGGCATGCCGCATATGAAAAAAACCATCGTCAATCTGTTTACCGGCTTTCTGGGCGTGGGCAAGACCACAGCCCTGCGCCATTTGATTGCCACCCGTCCGGCCAGTGAAAAATGGGCGGTCATCGTCAATGAATTCGGAGAAGTGGGCATCGATGGTGCCGCACTGATGAACGACGAGCTGCCGGTGGCGGAAATTGCCGGCGGCTGCCTGTGCTGCGTGGCGGGCCCGCAAATGACGGCCACCGTCGCCACCTTGCTGCGGCGCGAACGACCGGACCGTCTGCTGATCGAGGCCAGCGGCCTCGCCCATGCGGCTGGCGTCATCGACGAGTTGCGCACCAAACCGCTGGGTGAGGCACTGGAAGTGGGTGCGGTGCTGACCCTGGTCGATCCGCGCCAGTTTGTCAGCCCGGACTACCTGCGCCAGCCCTTGTACCGCGACCAGGTGGCCATTGCCGATGTGCTGGTAGCCAACAAGATCGATATGGCCGATGTGGACACGCTGGAAGCCTTCCGTAGCCAGGCGGGCAAGCTGTTCCCGCCCAAGTCGGTGGTGGCCGAGGTGCGCGATGGCCTGCTGGATGTGAGCTGGCTGGACGCCGCCGTCACGCTCAAGCCGCGCTACCGGCCTGCCATTCCGGCGGATAGTGGCAGCGGCTGGGACTCTGCCGGCTGGACCTTCCCGCCAGAGCAGGCTTTCAGTGGCGAAAAGCTCACCGATTTCTTTGACACCTTGCCCCAGCTGCTGCCTGGTCTGGTCAGGGCCAAGGGCGTGTTCAAGGTGCTGGACAGCTGGGTCTGGCTGAACTGGGTGGAAGGGCAGTGGAGCGCCAGCCAGGTGTCATGGCGGCGCGACAGCCGCTTCGAGCTGATCGCCCCGGCGCTGGATAACGCAAGGATTGAGGCAGCCTTGCAGGCTTGCTTCGAGTAAGTAGCAACATGAAACATCAACATTCTTCTTCGGCTGATAAGCATGCTCATGATCATGCCGCCACACCGCACCAGCATCTGACTGCCGCCAATCTGCGCCCGCCCGTCAGCCTGCTGGCCATGTCCGCCTGGCAGCGCCTGGCGCTGGCCCTGCTGGTGCTGGCCGGTCTGTGGGGCGTGGTGCTGTGGGCCTTGCGGGAGGTGGCATGACAGTCATTCTCGATAATCTGACAGTGTCTTATCAGCGTCATCCCGCCGTACACCATGTCAGTGGCAGCTTTGTTGCCGGTGATGCCACGGCCATTTTCGGGCCGAACGGTGCCGGCAAGAGCACCTTGCTCAAGGCCATGATCGGTGCCCTGACGCCCGATTCCGGTCAGGCCCGGCTGGATGGTTTTGCCCGCCAGGATATTGCCTATCTGCCGCAGCAGTCCGAGATCGACCGTTCGCTGCCGGTCAGTGTGCTGGACCTGGTGGCCACCGGCTTGTGGCATCGCACCGGGCCGTTTGGCAAGGTAGGGCGTGCCGGCCTGGGGCAGGCCATGGATGCGCTAGAGCAGGTAGGGCTGGCCGATTTCGCGCCGCGTGCCATCTCCGCGCTGTCCAGCGGGCAATTCCAGCGCGTATTGTTCGCCCGCATCCTGCTGCAGGACGCGCGGCTGATCCTGCTGGACGAGCCCTTCACCGCCATGGATGCCAAAACCACCTTCGATTTGCTGGAGCTGGTGCGGCGCTGGAAAGAAGAGGGCCGCACCATCATCGCGGTCCTGCATGACTACGAGCAGGTGCGCGCCTATTTCCCGCATACCTTGCTGTTGGCGCGCGAGGTGGTGGCCTGGGGCCGTACCGAGCAGGTGCTGACCGATGCCAATCTGAAACGGGCGGTGGATACCGCAGCCCACTGGCAGGACCGCGCAGCGGTCTGCCGGGTCGACGGGGTCAATGTCTGATGCAACACCTGTATGACTTGTTGATTGCTCCCTTTGTGGATTTCGCCTTCATGCGCCGCGCGCTGGCCGGTTGTCTGGCGCTATCGCTGGGCAGTGGTCCCATCGGCCTGTTTCTGGTGATGCGGCGCATGAGCCTGATGGGCGATGCCATGAGCCATGCCGTGCTGCCCGGTGCGGCGGTGGGCTTCATGCTGGCCGGTCTCAGCCTGCCGGCCATGAGCCTGGGCGGCTTTTTCGCCGGCGTGCTGGTGGCGGTGCTGGCCGGATTGGCCACCCGTTTTTCCAGCATCAAGGAAGATGCCAGTTTTGCCGCCTTCTATTTGTTGTCACTGGCCATTGGCGTATTGCTGGTGTCCAAGAGCGGCAGCAATGTCGACCTGATGCACATCCTGTTTGGCTCGGTGCTGGCGGTGGATGATGCGGCACTCTATCTGGTGAGCGGAGTGGCCTCGGTCACGCTGATCTGCCTGGCCTTTATCTATCGGCCCATGCTGCTGGAAAGCCTGGACCCGGTATTCCTGCGTGCGGTGGGTGCGCGTGGCGGCCTGTGGCACATGGCCTTTTTGATGCTGGTGGTGCTGAACCTGGTATCCGGTTTCCAGGCGCTGGGCACGCTGATGGCGGTCGGCCTGATGATGCTGCCGGCAATCACCGCGCGGCTGTGGTCGGAGTCGGTGGAAGGTATGCTGGTGATGGCGGTGAGTGTGGCCTTTGTCAGCGGCATGGCCGGTTTGCTGCTGTCCTACCATTTCGAGCTGCCGTCCGGCCCCGCCATCATCCTGGTGGCCGGCCTGTTCTATCTGTTTTCCCTGTTGTTCGCGCCCGCGGGCGGTGCCTTGCCGCGCTATATCCGTGCGCGGCATTTTGAATCCTGAGGAGATGGCATGAAAAAAAGCCTGTTCGGCTTGTTATTGCTGAGTCTGCCGGCCTTTGCCCTGGCGGCGAAGCTGCCGGTGGTGGCCAGTTTCAGCATTGTGGGTGACATGGCCCGTCAAATCGGCGGCGATCGCGTGGATGTGGTGTCGCTGGTGGGGCCCGATCAGGATGCCCATGTGTTTCAGCCATCGCCTGCCGATGTGAAGAAACTGTCGGCTTCGCGGCTGTTTGTCACCAACGGTCTGGGTCTGGAGGGCTGGATGGGTCGTCTGACCAAGGCTTCCAGCTTCAAGGGCGTGCTGGTCGAGGCGGGCAAGGGCATCAAGACGCGCTTGGCGCCGGCCGAAGAAGGCGAAGAACATGGCCATGAGATGGTGGATCCGCACGCCTGGCATGATCCGCAGCGGGTGCAAGTCTATATCCGCAACATCACCGATGGCCTGATCAAGGCCGACCCGCAAGGCAAGGCGGAGTATACCCGCCGTGCCGCGGAGTTTGCCGCCAAGGTGAAGCAGCAGGACGATTGGGCGGCCAAGGAATTTGCCGCCATTCCGGCAGCCAAGCGCAAGATGCTGACCTCGCATGATGCCTTCGGCTATTTTGGTGAACGTTACGGCATCAAGCTGCTGGCCATCCAGGGCGTCAGCACCGAAGCCGAAGCCTCGGCCAAGGGGGTGGCGCAATTGGTGCGCCAGGTGCGGCAGGAAAAGGTCAGTGCGGTGTTCATGGAAAACATGACCGACAAGCGCCTGCTGGAGCAGCTGACCCGCGAAGCCAAGGTGAAGATCGGCGGCGAGCTGTATGCCGATGCCCTGTCCAAGCCCAGCGGCCCGGCCAGCGATTACCTCAAGCTGTTTCACTACAATGTGGAAACCATCCTGAAGTCCATTCGCTGACGCGGCAGCGGCAGTCTGCGTATCCGTTCATAAAGCCGTCGCGCCAACGCGACGGCTTTTTTAATGAGCGGCAGCCAGCAGTGCCAGTCGAGTCAGACCCATGCCGGCAACCAGCAAACCAGCCAGTAGACGCACCGGTTTTTGTTGCAGCCACTGGCGCAAGGTGTCGGCAAACACCCCCATCAGCAACAGATTCGGCAGGGTGCCCAGGCCGAAAGCCAGCATCAGCAAACCGCCCTGAGTGGCTTTGCCGCTGGCCAGGGCGGACAATGAGGCGCTGTATACCAGACCGCAGGGCAGCCAGCCCCACAGCATGCCTGCCAGCAGTGCCGTGCGTGGACTGCGGATGGGGAGCAAGCGTGCCAGCAGGGGTTGCAGACGGGCCCATACCGGCCGGCCCAGTTTTTCCAGGGCAGTGATGGCGGAAGACAGGCCAGCCAGGTACAGGCCCATGGCAATCAGCATCAGGTTGGCCAGCACCAGCAAGGCAAGCTGTGCCGGCCGCGCCGTCAGCAGGCTGAGGCCGGCGCCGGCCAGGCCGCCCAGCAGGACGCCCACCAGCACATAGCTGCCGATGCGACCGATATTGTAGGAAAGCAGGATCAGCCAGCGCCGTTGCCCGGCCGGCAGGTTCAGCGTGAGCGCGGTGATGATGCCGCCGCACATGCCCATGCAATGTCCGCCACCCAGCAGGCCGGTCAGGAAGATGATCCAGAAGTTTGTTTCTAACATGCGACAGCCTGTTGCTTAAACCTCTATTCTAACAGAGCGGCCAACAGGCCGGATTGCCTGAATATTAGGCAAATTGTGACATGGTAATAGTAAAAAAAACGCAAATTCTGTTTGGCATTCAAGTGCGCAGCCATCTAGAAAAAAAGTTGAGCATATCGGCATTCCATGCTGGAAAAAGGTGGTGCAAGCCCTGAGAATGCTCATTCTTTCCTGTCGGTATCGGGGATGGTCTGGTAACAAGGCCACGCGGGCAGGAGCCGCAATGTGTAACGACCCATAGAGAAACTGAGGAAACTACATGGCCAAGTATTTGACGCTTGAACATCTGGGCCAGTCTGCAATCATCACCATCAATCACCCTCCCGCCAACTTGTGGACCATTGCCAGCCTGCAGGAATTGGCCGGGCTGATGTCAGCGCTGCAGTCGGACAAGAGCGTGCGCTCGGTCGTGTTGACCGGGGCGGGCGATGCCTTTTTTTGTGCCGGTGCCGACCTGAATCTGTTTGCTGCCGGCAGCAAGCAGGAGGCACAGGCCCTGCTGGATGCTTTTGCGGCTGCATTTGCCGCCGTGCGCAATTATTCCGGCGTGACGGTGGCTGCCATCAATGGTTATGCCCTGGGTGGCGGACTGGAGTGCGCCCTGATGTGCGACTACATGGTGGTGGAACGTGGTGCCAGACTGGGCCTGCCGGAAGCCCGGGTCGGCCTGCTGCCGGCCGGTGGCGGCTGTAAACGGCTGGCGGACAAGGTGGGGGTGTCCTGGGCCAAACGGATGATTCTGGGCGGCGAGATTGTCGACGCGCAAAAAGCCTATGATATCGGTCTGGTAGAGGAGATTGTCGATCCGGGCTTTGCCAAGATCATCGCTGTCAGCCTGGCTGGCAAGGTGGCCAATCAGGCACCGCAGGCCGTGGCGCGTGCCCGGCAATTGATCGAGGATAGCGTGAACCTGTCGCTGGAGCAGCATCTGCAGCAAGGTCGGCAGGCTTTGCTGGAGTTGGTGGGCGGCGAGGAGCAGCTGGAAGGCGTGGCGGCTTTTCTCGGCAAGCGCGCACCAGGCTGGGCCGACGAGGACTGATGCTGGCTGGCACGGGCAGGTAAAAAAGGGATGCGTGAGCATCCCTTTTTTTCTGCGCATCACCCGGCAAGCCGGGCCGATGACGGTTTACTGCTGGATCTTGGCCTGGGCCTTCAGGTCGCCCACGTATTTTTCGATACGGGCGCCCATGATGCGCTGGGTCAGCTGCGGACGGGCATCTTCCAGCGAGGGAACATTGCGCTCGGTACGCACGTCGTCCAGCTTGATGATGTGCCAGCCAAACTGGGTTTTCACCGGCTTGGCGGTGACCTGGCCCTTGCTCAGCTTGGCCATGGCATCGGAGAACTCCGGTACGAAAGTGCCGGCTTCCTGCCAGCCCAGATCGCCGCCGCTAGCCTTGCTGCCCGGATCCTTGGATTTTTCCTTGGCCAGCAGGTCGAAGGCCTTGCCCTTGCGCAGGGCTTCGATCACGGCCTTGGCTTCCGCTTCGCTGCCTACCAGAATGTGACGGGCGTGGTATTGCTTGGTTTCCGGAACCGAAGCCACCAGCTTGTCGTATTCGGCCTTCAGCTGGTCGTCAGTGACCGGGTTGGCTTTCTGGAAATCCTTGATCACACGGTTGGCCAGGGCCATGGCTTCCATGTTTTGCAGTTCGGCCTTGAAGTCGGCCGTCTTGTCGAAGCCCTTCTTGATGGCTTCCTGACGCAGCACTTCGGCGGTGATCAGCTGATCCTTGACCATGTCCTTGGTCTTGTCGTCAGCGGCCTGACCCTGGGCGGCCATCATTTGCACGACGGCGTCGATGCGGGCCTGGGAGATTTCATTGCCATTCACGGACGGGCCGGCAGCCAGTACGACGGTGGTGCTCAGGGCGGCCAGCAGGGCGCTTGCCAGCAAAGTCTTGCGCATGATGTATTCCTGTTGTTACTTGCAGTGGTGTGGTGTTACTGGATTTTCGCCTTGCCGCGCAGTTCGTCCACTGCCTTGGCAATGGCTTCTTCCTGCAGCTGACGTTCGATCTGCGGTTTTACTTCTTCCAGCGGCGGCAGTTTGGCATCGCGTACATCGTCAACCTTGAACACGATCCAGCCCACGCGGGTCTGCATCGGCTTGCTGCTGACTTGGCCCTTGTTCAGCCCCTTCAGCACTTCGGCCAATTGCGGCTCCATGCGTGCCAGATTGCCCCAGCCCATGTCACCGCCATTCTGCTTGGCTGCCGGGTCGAGCGAACGGCTCTTGGCCAGCTCTTCGAACTTGCCGCCCTTTTTCAGGCTGTCGATGATTTTCTGTGCCTCGGCCTCGCTGCCAACGGTGATCTGGTGCGCATGCACGTCCTTGGTGCCGGCGAACTTGCTCTGGGTCTGGGCGTAGCGTTCCTGCAGCTGGGCATCGCTGATCTTCACCTGCTTGAGCAGGTCGGCAAACAGTGCTTCACGCAGCATGTCCTGGCGCACTTCATCCAGGCGCTTGATAAAGGCCGGCTGCTGGTCCAGCTTGCGGCTCTGGGCTTCCTGCAGGATCACTTCGCGGTTGATCAGGGTGTCCTTCACCTGCTGGCGCAGGGCGGGGGAGTCTTGCACATTGCCATTGCTGTTCTGCACGACCAGCGCGACGGCATTGTCCAGATCGGTCTTGTCGATGGCCTTGCCATTGACCATGGCAATGGATTCGGCCATGGCCGGAACACTGATGCTGGCTGCCAGCAGCAGGGCGGCGATACGGGCGTTTTTCATGGATAACTCTTTCTCGAAATCAAAGTTCGTCAGGTGTCAGTGCGCGAATGGCCAGCGCATGCACCCGGGTTTGCATCAGATCGCCCAGGGTGGCGTAGACCAGCCGGTGGCGGGCCACGCTGCCCAGCCCGGCAAAGCGGCTGGAAACGATCAGCAGATTGTAGTGGCCGCCGCCGGAGCGGGCGCCAGCATGGCCGGCATGTGCCGCACTGTCATCCTCGATTTCCAGATGTTCGGGTTGCAGTGCTTGCAGTGCCGCTTGCAGCAGGGCGACGGTGTCACTCATGCGGGAAATACCTTGCGGAAGGGCTTTACTTCCACCGCCGCGTAGACGCCGGCAGCAACATAGGGGTCGGCATCGGCCCAGTTGCGGGCTTCTTCCAGGCTGGCGAATTCGGCCACGATCAGGCTGCCGGTGAAACCGGCGCTGCCCGGATCGATGCTGTCGATGGCCGGGCAGGGGCCGGCCAGTACCAGGCGGCCTTGTTCCTGCAGGGCGGAAAGACGGGCCAGGTGTTCCGGACGGGAGGCCAGCCGCTTGTCCAGGCTGCCGGGATGGTCCTGGCCGCTGATGATGTACAGCATTATTTTTTATCCTCGATGTATTTGGACAGGAACAGGCTTTGCGCGATGATGAAAATCACCATCAGGCCCAGACTGCCGAACAGCTTGAAGCTCAGCCAGATTTCACGGCTGAAGTTGAAGGCAACATACAGATTCAGTGCGCCCATGGCGCTGAAGAAGGCAGCCCAGGCATAGGCCAGCTTGCGCCAGATGGCTTGTGGCAGCTGGAGTTGCTCGCCGATCAGTAGTTTCAGGCCGTTCTTGCCCATGAAGTCACTGACCAGCAAGGCCAGCGCCATCAGCCAGTACAGAACGGTGAATTTCCAGATGATGAACAGGTCGTTGTGCGAAATCACGGTCGCCGCACCCAGCACCACGCTGAGGATCAGGTTGATCCATTGCATGGCGTCCACCTTGCGGTGTTTGAACCATGTCCAGGCAAACAGCAAGGTGGTGGCGGCAACCAGCACCTTGGTGGCGAGGAACATGTCGTGGGTGATCAGGTAACTGCCGAAAAACAGGGCTACCGGAAGAAAGTCGGATAAAAATTTCATGCGGCTGATTATGGGGGCAGCCTGCCCGTTATACAAGACAGGGCAAGGCTGACGTCATGTTGAAAATGTTAACGATTGCTTTGCTTGACCACGCTCAAGGCCGTAGCCACCAGCGAGCTGACGTCGGCCACATTGGCCGGCAGGATGACGGTGTTGTTTTGCTTGGCCAGCTGGGCAAAGGCGGCGACATATTGCTCGGCCACCTTCAGGTTCACCGCTTCGATGCCGCCATCCACCTTGACCGCCTCGGCCACGCGGCGTACGGCATCGGCCGTGGCATCGGCCACCAGCCGCAGTGCCTCGGCCTCGCCCTGGGCCTTGTTGATGGCAGCCTGCTTGTTGCCTTCGGAGTTGTTGATGGTGGCCTGCATCTCGCCTTGTGATTTCTGGATGGCGGCTTCGCGTGCACCGTTGGCCAGGTTGATCTGCTCCATCTTCACCCCTTCGGACTGGGCGATGCGGGCGCGCTTTTCGCGCTCGGCGGTAATCTGTGCCTGCATCGAGTGCAGGATGTCCTGTGGGGGTACCAGGTCCTTGATTTCATAGCGCAATACCTTCACGCCCCAGTTGATGGCGGCTTCATCCAGCGAGGCCACCACGATCTGGTTGATTTCATCACGCTCTTCGAAAGTCTTGTCCAGTTCCATCTTGCCGATGACCGAGCGCAGCGTGGTCTGCGACAGCTGGGTGATGGCCAGCAGGTAGTCACTGGTGCCATAGGAGGCGCGCTGCGGGTCGGTCACCTGGAAGTACAGGATGCCGTCCACTTTCAGCTGGGTGTTGTCGCGGGTGATGCAGATCTGGCTGGGTACTTCCAGCGGCACTTCTTTCAGGCTGTGTTTGTAGGCCAGGCGGTCGATGAAGGGAATGAGGATGTTGAGTCCGGGCGTCAGCGTGGCATGGTAGCGGCCCAGGCGTTCGACAATATAGGCATGCTGCTGCGGCACGACCTTGACCGACTTGATGATGAATACCACCACGGCCAGGAACAGAATGATGAAGAATTCCATGATTAGCGGGTTTCCGTTTGCTTGAGGGAAAGAATCAGCACATTGCCGTCGCGGCCATGGATGTAGGCCTGCATGCCGGCCTGCCATGGGCCGTCGCCGCTCAGGCGGGCCTGCCATTCCGTGCCGCGATAGTGCACGCGGGCCAGTCTGCCATCCAGCAGCGTGCTGATACACACTGTCTGGCCAAGGTCAGGATCATCCACCGCTGTCGTGGTGGGCCTGCCTCGACGCTGACGGGCGCGCCAGCGCGCCACGCAGCCTACGCCGATGCTGCCGCTGAGGCTGGCCAGCAACCAGCAGAGCGTCTCGCTGGCGCCAGCCAGGCTGCCCAGGCCGGCCATGGCTAGTGCCAGCGCCAGCACCAGCAGGTAGAAGGTGCCGGACATGAACTCTGCGATCAGCGCCAGCAAGGCGGCGACCAACCAGATGGTGTGGGTCAAGGTAAGGCGTCTTTCATGACGATGGATTTGGCATTCTCATGCTGAATGCGGCGACTGACAACTGCTTTCAGCAGTGATCCCGGTCAGGCAGGTATCTGGCCAGCACGGCTTCTTGTTCCATATCAAGCCAGTACTTGTCCAGTGCCAGCCACAGTGCTTCCAGTAACAGGGTCAGAACGATCAACAGGGCTGGCATGGCGTGGCTCCTTTTGATGATGTTGCGGGCGGCGATTGCGGATTGGCGTTACCATGCAGGCCACTCCATTTGCTTTGACCATGGAAAGCGTAGCAATGTTTCAGCTGGTAGCGCCTGTCATGGCGGAAATCGACATCAAGAAAAGCCGCTTCATTGCCTGTTTATACCCGGTGCAAAGCCGGGATGAAGCCATGTTGCAACTGGCCGCCTTGCGGCGGCAGTGGCCCGATGCCCGTCATTATTGCGCCGTGCTGCTGGTGAGCGGTGACTCCATGCTGGACGATGATGGCGAGCCATCCGGTACGGCGGCCCGCCCTATATACAACGTATTGATGCACAAGCAACTGCACAATGTACTGGCCGTGGTGGTGCGTTATTTTGGTGGCATCAAGCTGGGGGCGGGCGGCCTGGTGCGCGCCTATACTCAGGCGGTCAATGCGGCATTGCAAACTGCGCAGTTGCAACCGGTGGTGCCGCGGCAAAGCTGCCTGGCGCGTGTCGGCTTTGCCAGCGAGTCGCGCCTGCGCCATTGTTGTGCCGAGCTGGCGATCAGTGTGGATGCGGCGGCATACGGCGAGCAGGTGGTGTTGACCTTGTCGATGCCGCTGGCACAGAGCCAAGCCTTGCAAACACGCTTGCACGACCTGCTGGCGGGTGAGGTATATTTCATGACGGATGAAAGCTGATGCTGCCTGCCGCCAGCGCTGGCGGGTCGGCACGGCTGATATGACTTGATCTCGGGGAGAAAATGATGTCGCAACAGCAATACCGCCTGGTGACGCGCAGTGATTTTGACGGCCTGGTCTGTGCCGTGCTGCTGAACGAGCTGGGCATGGTGAATGAAATCAAGTTTGTTCACCCCAAGGATATGCAGGATGGCAAGGTGGAAATCACCGAGCGTGATATCACTACCAACCTGCCTTATGTGCCGGGCGCTTATCTGGCCTTTGATCACCATTTGTCGGAAACGCTGCGCAATGGTCAGCACGATAACCACATCATCGATCCGTCCGCCCCCTCGGCAGCCCGCGTGGTGTACGACCATTTCGGTGGCAAGCAGGTTTTTACCCGTATCAGCGACGAAATGATGGAGGCGGTGGACAAGGCCGACTCTGCCCAGTTCTCCCGCGATGAAATCCTTGATCCAAGCGGCTGGGTATTGCTCAATTACCTGATGGATGCCCGTACCGGGCTGGGCCGTTTCCGCAATTTCACCGTCAGCAACTATCAGCTGATGATGGATCTGATCGGTTATTGCCGCGATCACAGCATCGAGGAAATCCTGGCCTTGCCGGATGTGAAGGAACGGGTGGACCTGTATAGGCAGTACCAGGAGCAGGCGCGTGAGCAGATCCAGCGCTGTGCCCAGGTGCATGGCAATCTGCTGCTGCTTGACCTGCTGCAGGAAGAAACCATCTACCCGGCCAACCGCTTTCTGATTTATGCCATGTATCCGCAGTGCAATATCTCCATTCACATGATGTGGGGCCTGAACAAGCAGAACATCGTGTTTGCCACCGGCAAGTCGATCATCGATCGCAGCTGCCCTACCAATGTCGGTGCACTGATGCTGCAATACGGCGGTGGCGGGCATGAGGCGGCCGGTACCTGCCAGATTGGCATCGAGCAGTATGAGCAGGTGCGGGACGAGCTGATCGCCCGCATTCGCGCCGACGCTTGATGATCTAGGAGCCTGGGAAAGGGCCGCTGCATTGCAGTGGCCCTTGTTTTTTGGGGCGGGTGGTCTACAGGGTCTGCAGCAGCAGCAGTGCCTGGTGCAGGTCTTGGCAGACGGCCAGTGCGCCGGCTGTTTCATGTGCGGCCGGCTGCAGCATGTCCGGCACCAGAATCACCCGCATGCCGGCCGCCAGTGCCGCCCGCATGCCGATCAGCGAATCTTCCAGTACCACGCAGGCCGCCGGTGCGATGTCCAGCAGGGCTGCCGCAGCCAGGTAGACATCCGGGGCCGGTTTGGTATTGGTCACTTCATCGCCGGCAACGGTGTGCTGGAAATAAGGCCCCAATCCGCTACGTTGCAGTTTGAGATCGCACATCAGGCGCTGGGTCGAGGTGGCCACTGCATGGGGAATGGCCTGATCCTGTACCCAGTCCAGCACTTCGATGATGCCGGGTTTGAGCCTGAGTTCGCCGGTACTCATCAGCTGATGGTAGTGATGACGGCAGCGCTGGCTGAGTGTTTCCGCCAGCTTGTGGTCCTGGAAATGCGCGGCGACATGGTCGCGGCATTTGTGCACCGACAGCCCGACCATGCCCAGGATGACCTGTTCGGGGATGGTTACGCCCACTTCGGCAGCAGCCAGCAGCCAGGACTGGCCGCTGACACTTTCGGTGTCGATCATCAGTCCATCCATGTCGAACAGGATGGCTTGCATGTTTGCATTCATTGCTTTGTTTTCCTCCAGCGCGTCAGCCTAATGTGGCAAGCCCCTGCCTGCAAGCATGATGACTCTGGTATAGTGGCTCGATCACCAAGTGAGCGAGGTCCATTGTGCAGTCTGTGCTGGTAGCGAATCCCAAGGGTGGTAGTGGCAAGTCGACTTTAGCCACCAATCTGGCAGGTTACTTTGCCTGTTCCGGTCGTAATGTCATGCTGGGCGACGTGGATCGGCAGCAATCTTCATTGCGCTGGTTGCAGGAACGGTCGTCGGCATTGCCGGCGATTCAGGGCTGGGAAGTATCGGCCGGTGCGCCGGCCAAGCCGCCCAAGGGCACCGAAGTGATTGTGCTGGACAGCGGCGCTGGCTTGCATGGCAAAAAAATGGCCTCACTGATCGCACGGGTCGAGCGCATCATCATCCCGATTCAGCCTTCCCCTTTCGATATGTGGGCCAGTGGCGAGTTTTTTGAACAGCTGCTGGCGGAAAAAGCGGTGCGCAAGAGCAAGGTGTTCATGGCCGTGGTCGGCATGCGGGTTGATCCGCGCACCCGTTCGGCCAAGGAGCTGGAGCGTTTCCTGGCCGAGCATGATGTACCGGTGCTCAGCTGGCTGCGTGATACCCAGCTGTATGTGCAGGCAGCCGCCACCGGCATGACCCTGTTTGACCTGCCGCCCTCGCGTACCCAGAAGGATCGTGATGCCTGGAAGCCGATTTTGCAGTGGCTGGGCGAACCGCAGGATGGTTGCTGGTTTGATAAATAATCTTCACATGAAGAAATTATTGCTTGACGTGAAGAAATTGCCGGCGTAGATTTACTTCGACATTGCGTGCGAGCCCAGCTGAGGCGGCGCAGGAGAATCCGTAAACGGGAGCCCATGAGGCTCCCGTTTTTTATTGGGGCCCCTGCATTTTTATCGACTACAGCCTGAAGGGAATACTTGCATGATTACTACCGAACTGAACTATGGCGACGTCTACCTCGTCCCCAAGAAAACCGTGGTCGACAGCCGCAAGGAGTGCGACACCTCGGTGCAATTCGGGCCGCGCCGTTTTGACATGCCGATCTACCCTTCCAATATGAAATCGGTGGTCGATGAGGAAACCTGCGAAGCATTTGCCCGCCTGGGCTGGTTCTACACCATGCACCGCTTCAATGTGGATGCCTGCCGCTTTACCGCCGCCATGCAGGAAAAAGGTCTGTTTGCCTCCATCAGTGTCGGTGTCAACGAAGATACCATGCAGCAACTGGCCGAGCTGAAAGCCGCTGGCCTGACCCCGGAATACATCACCCTGGACGTGGCCAATGCCTGGTGCGTCAAGGCCGAACGCATGATCAAGCATATCAAGCAGCAATTCCCCGGCAGCTTCCTGATTGGCGGCAATATCGCTACCGCCGAAGCCGCCCGTGACCTGGAAAGCTGGGGCTGCGATGCCATCAAGGCCGGGATTGCCGGTGGCCGTGTCTGCATCACCAAGAACAAGACCGGCTTTCACCGCCCGATGGTGAGCACGGTCAAGGACTGTGCCGCCGCAGTGCAAGTGCCGGTGATTGCCGATGGTGGCATTGTCGAGCATGGCGACATGGCCAAGGCGCTGGCCTGCGGTGCCAGCATGATCATGGCCGGCTCGCTGTTTGCCGGTTATGACGAGTCGGCCGGTGAAATCGTCGAGATCAACGGCAAGCATTACAAGGAATACTTTGGCAGCGCCTCGCAGTTCAACAAGGGGGCTTATGTCAATGTCGAGGGCAAGAAAATCCTGGTGGAGTACAAGGGCAGCATCGGCAAGCTGCTGCGCGAGCTGAAGGAAGACCTGCAGTCATCGGTGAGCTATGCCGGCGGCCGTGACCTGTCTGCCTTGAAGGATGCCGCCATGATCCAGGTTTCTCGCTGACGCCACCGCTTGCCGGGCTGGCCACTGCCCGCGCTGGCACTGCTGGCGGCCATTGGGTCCACCGGCAGGCTCCCGCTCCGGCGCCGCCCCTCCTTGCCGTACCACCTTTAGCGCGCGGTGGTTGGCGGCGCTTACCCCACCCGCCTTGAGCGGGTTTTTATTTGCGGCTGCGACTGGTAATTGGTCGCAGGTTTCATATGCTAAGCCTAGCGCTTGTTGTTAGAATGGTGAGATTAAATCATTTGTTTTAAATAATTAAAATTAACGCAAGAAAACACATCAAATGAAGATCAATCTGCCTGTCACCACCACGGAGCTGAGTGTTGATCCTGTCAATCCCATCGTGACCAAGACCGATGTGAAAGGCAGCATCACCTATGCCAATCGTGCCTTCATTGAAATCAGCGGCTTCAGCGAAGCCGAGTTGCTGGGCAAGAACCACAATATGGTGCGGCATCCGGATATGCCGCCGGCAGCCTTCGCTGATTTGTGGGATACGGTAAAGACAGGCAAGCCCTGGCGCGGCATTGTGAAAAACCGTGCCAAGAATGGCGATTTCTACTGGGTGGAAGCCTATGTGACGCCGATTACCGAGCATGGCCGCATCGTGGGTTATATGTCGGTGCGCTCCCGCCCCAGCCGTCAGGATGTGGATGCGGCGGCCGCGCTGTACCGGCAGGTAATGGACAAGCAGGCCACCCTGCCTTCCACCCTGCAGCGCTATGCCAGACAACGCGATGTGCTGAAAGTGGCGCCTGCGCTGGCCTTGTTTGGCTCGGCAGTGGCCGTGGTTTCGTTTTTCCTGCCCGACTCCATGCAGCTGCTGCGGGAAACCGTCGGGGTGGGTGGCAGCCTGCTGGCGCTGGGCAGTGGCGCCTGGGGCTGGTTGCGCATCCGTTCCGCGCTGGCCGTGCTGGATGGCCGTTTCCAGGATTTGCAGGAAGGCCGGCTGGATCATGCCATCCAGGCGCATGAAGGCGGCTTGCTGGGCAAGGTGCTGGCTTCGCTGGAAGCATTGCGCATCCACTATCGCGCCACCATTGCCGACGTGATGCGTGCCAGCCATTACACCAAGCAGCAGGCGCATGGGCTGCTGGATGACATGCATGCTTTGCAGGAGCGCTCAGTGGAGCAGCGCCAGGGTCTGAACCAGATCAGCCACAATATGGAGTCACTCAGCCTGGCGGTGCAGGATGTGGTGCGGCTGGCCGAGCATAATCAACAGGACTCGCAACACACCCAGCAGGTGGCGCGCGAGGGGCGGCAGACCATGGATGCGGCCACCACGGCGGCACAGCGTGCGGTCAGCGTGGTGTCGCAGTCGCGCGGTGCCATGGTGGAGCTGGACGAAGCCATGATCCGCATCCGCAGCATGACCACGCTGATCCGCGAGATCGCCGATCAGACCAATCTGCTGGCGCTGAATGCAGCCATCGAGGCCGCACGTGCCGGCGAAATGGGCCGCGGCTTTGCCGTGGTGGCGGATGAGGTCAGAAAGCTGGCGGAGCGCACCACCAAGACCACGGACTCCATTGGTGGCATCGTCGAGGAAATCGGCAAGATCACCCATTCGGCGGTCAGCAGCATGGATGCCACCGTGGAGGAGGTGGACGAGGTCAATGGCCAGATCCGTCTGTCGTCCGGCAATCTGCAGGGCCTGATCGAGGCGGCGGAACAGTCCAGCCAGCAGGCGCAGCAACTGGCGCGGGAGATGAGCAGCAAGTCCGACTCCATCAATGTGATGGCGGCGGCGCTGGAGCAATTGAATGCGCTGTCCGAGCAGGATCTGCACACCACGCAGTCGATTGGTGACAGTGCCAGCCATCTGGCCGAGACTTCGGTCGATCTGGCGCAGCTGACCGACACCTTCAGTAAATGGCAGCAGCGCTGAGCGATTGTTGACGGCGGTATGACAGAAAAACCTGCCCATCCTTGCGGACGGCAGGTTTTTTCATGGTGACCGCCTGCGGTGGCTCAGGCTGCCGGGCGGCAGGCGACCCAGATTGCGGTTTCCAGTTGCATGGCGATTTCGTCGCGCTGGTTGCGGGTGGTCCAGCGCAGTTGCACCACACCAAAACCCGGCTGGCTGGTCGAGCGTTTGCCTGTCAGTACTTCGATTTCCGCACGCAGGGTATCGCCTGCGCGGGTGGGCTGCGGCCAGCGCATGTCCTTGATGCCCATGCCGATCAGCCCGTTGGCGACTTCTTTCAGCTCGCTGGCGGTGATCAGGCGCATGGTCAGGCTGCTGGTGTGCCAGCCCGATGCGGCCAGGCCATCGAACACGCTGGCTTTGGCAGCCACGGGGTCGGTGTGAAAGGGTTGCGGGTCGAACTGGCGGGCGAACTGGATGATTTCGTCCTGGGTAAGGGTGTGGCTGGCCGTGTGAAACAAGCGGCCGGGTGTCAGGTCTTCGAAATAGAGCATGGCATTACGTTTGCGTAAGTTGATACTGCAGCATACGGCGCCAGCCGCCTGTGGTCAAAGCCTGTGTCAGGCCGCCGCTGGCGGCCTGAGCGCATTCAGATGCGCAGGGCGGTGATCAGCGCGCTTTCCAGGGCCAATACCGTCTTGTCGTCCTTGAGGCCGGGACCACTGATCAGGAAGGAGTCTTCCGCACGGCTGCCCAGGGTCATGATCTTGGCGGACTGCACACTCAGGCGGTAGTCCGCCAGCACCTTGGCAATGCGCGCCAGCAGGCCGGGGCGGTCGCCGGCAACAATGGACAGTACATAGTAATTGTCCTTGTCGTCCGGGCGGATCAGCACTTGCGGCGCAATGGGGAAGTGCTTCAGATGGCGGCTGATACGGCCATTGGCTGGCGGCGGTGGCGGTGTTTCCAGGCGCAGGCATTCGGCCAGTTCGAATTCGATGAAGTTGATCATGTCACGATAATCGCCGTCGTGGTGCTCGGGGATGAAGACATGAAAGGTATCCAGCGCATAGCCGTGGCGCGTGGTGTAGACCTTGGCATCGGCAATGCTGTAGTTGGTGCGGCCAAAGAAGGCGCAGGTGCGGGCAAACAGCTCCGGCTTGTCCGGGGTGTAGACCAGCACCTGGATGCCTTCATGGTCATCCGACAGTCGCGCCCGCACCATCGGCGTATCGATATTGACGAAGCGGTTGAGGATGCGCGCATGCCAGGCGATTTCGCGTGCTTCGTGGCGCAGGAAGTACACCATGTCCAGCTGCGACCACAGTTTTTGCTCCACACCGGCCGGCACCGCATACAGGCGCAGCAGGCTGAGCGCCTGCGTCTTGCGTTCTTCCAGCTCCGAATTCAGGTCCACTTCGCCGCCGCGCAGCAGTACGCGCAGGGTGGCGTTATACAGGTCTTCCAGCAGCTTGGCTTTCCAGGCGTTCCATACCTTGGGGCTGGTGCCGCGGATATCGGCTACTGACAGCAGATACAGCGCTGCCAGCCGGCGCGGCGTGCGAGTCAGCTCAGCAAAGCGCTGGATGATGTCCGGGTCGTAGATGTCCTGTTTCTGCGCGATGCTGGACATGGTCAGGTGCTGCCCCACCAGCCACACCACCAGTTCGGTGTCCTCGGCCGACAGTTCGTGCTGTTCGCAGAATTCACGCGCATCCACCATGCCCAGGGTGGAGTGGTCGCCGCCACGACCCTTGGCAATGTCGTGGAACAGGCCGGCTACATAGAGCACTTCCGGGCGCTCGAAGTCGTTGATCAGCCGTGACAGGAAGGGGTATTCGTGGTTGAAGGCGCTGATGGCAAAGCGGCGCAGATTGCGCACCACCATCAGGATGTGTTCATCCACGGTGTAAACATGGAACAGGTCGTGCTGCATCTGGCCGACGATGCGGCCAAAGCCCGGCAGATAACGCCCCAGCACGCCGTACAGATTCATGCGGCGCAGGCAGCGGGTAAGGCCCGGCTCGCGCAGCATCTGCATGAACAGGCGACGGTTTTCCGGGTTCTTGCGGAAACGGTCGTTGATATGGCTGCGACCATGCCACAAGGCGCGCAGCATGCGCGGCGCAAAGCCGGTGAGTTCCGGATTGCGCTGCAGCATGAGGAAGGCTTCCAGAATGGCGGACGGCTCTTTTTCGAAGACATCGGGGCGGCGGATGCCCAGCATGCCGTTCACCGAATAAAAGCGCTCGTTCAGGTTCTGGGTGATGCGCGGCACCTGCGAATACAGCCGGGCGCGCAGATTGGGCAGCAGGATGCCATTGAGCTGGCTCACCGTCTTGGCGGCGCGGAAGTAAAGCTGCATCACCTGCTCGCTGGCGCGTTTGGCCGGCGTGTCCTGCAAGCCCCAGGCCAGGCCCATGCTTTGCTGCAGGTCGAAAATCAGCCGATCTTCGCGCCGGCGCGCCAGGATGTGCAGGTCGATGCGCAAGCGCTGCAGCTGGCGGTCGCTGTGGTGGATCAGCCGGGCTTCGGCCTGGGTGAGGATGCCGCGCTGTACCAGATCGCTCCAGTTTTCACCCAGCCCGATGGCCTTGCTGATCCACAGGATGGTGTGCAGATCACGCAAGCCGCCGGGGCTTTCCTTGATATTCGGTTCAAGATTGTTGGTGACGCCAAAGTGGCGGTTGTGGCGTTGTTGCTGCTCCAGCGTCTTGCCTTCGAAGAAGGCCAGCGGGTCGCGCTGGCAGTCGAGGCGGGAAATCAGCTGCTGGTAGGGCGCGGCCACCCCGGCGATCAGGCGGTTTTCCAGCAGATTGGTTTCGATGGTGATGTCTGCTGCCGCTTCCTGCAGGCATTCTTCAATGGTGCGTACGCTGTGGCCGACTTCCAGTCCGATATCCCACATGCGGCTGATCAGTGCCGCCACCCGCTCCGGCAGTTCGGCCGGGGTGGGGTTGGGCAGCAAGACCAGCACGTCGATGTCGGAGCAGGGGAATAGCTGGCCGCGACCATAACCGCCAACGGCAATCAGCGAGGCATCGGCATCCAGCCCCGCCTGCTGCCATAGCTGTTGCAGGACCTGGTCCACCGCCAGACTGTGCTGCGCCAGATAGCGCTGCGGATCACGTTCGCCCAGATAGTGTTCGACCAGCCGCTGGCGGGTGCTGGTCAGCTGTTTGCGCAGGTCCTGGGTCAGCTCGGTGGTGGATTCTTCCATGTCAGCGTCTTTCCTGTTTCAGGATGAGGGCGATGCCGGCGAACAGAAACAGCAGGGTGGGTACCGTGGCCGAGATCACCGGGTTCCAGTTGTACAGCAAGCCCAGGTGGCCGAACAGGCGGTTGATGAAGTGAAAGCCCACCCCCAGGCAAATGCCGGCAAACAGCTTGAGGCCAAGCTGGCCGTGGCGGCGCTGCTGCGGCGTGAATGCCAGCGCCACCAGCGCCATCGACACACAGGCCAGCGGATAGAACAGCTTGCCCCACAGGGCAATGTCGTAGCGCTGGGTTTGCTGTTTGTTGGCGCTCAGGTGTTCGATGTATTTCATCAGGCTCAGGGCCGACATCTGTTCCGGCACCACCAGCAGCACATTGAGGATGTCCGGCTCGATGATGGAGCTCCACTGTGCCAGCGGCACCGATTTGCTTTCGGTGTGATCGGCATACAGATGGGTTTCCACCACATTGCTCAGCTGCCAGATATGGGTGCCGCGCAGGAAATTGCCGCGCTCGGCATAACGGGTGGTCACCAGTTGATAATTATCATCATAGGTATAGATGCGCACGCCAAGCAGGGTGGTGTCCGGCAGCATTTCATGGACATTGATGAAGTTGTTGTTGTCTTTCACCCAGATACCGGAGCGGAACTCCTGCGCCACCATCGAGCGCATGGCCGACAGTTTCATGCGCTCGGCCTGTTGCAGCGAGTAGGGGCTGATGAATTCGCCCAGGGCGGTGGTGAGGATGGCGAAGCCCAGGCCGAACAGCAGCAGGGTGCGGGCAATCTGGGCCAGGGTGATGCCGCAGGTGCGGATCACCGTGTATTCACTGGAGCTGGCCAGCTGGGTCATGGCCACCATGCCGCCGATCAGCACCGCCAGCGGCATCAGTTCGTAGGCATGGCCGGGAGCCTGCATGGCGATATAGGCCAGCATCTTGCCGATGTGGTAGCCGCCCTGGTTCAGGTCCGGCACTTCATGGATGATGTCGAAGAATCCATAAAGGCCCAGCAGGGCTGCCAGGGTAAACAGCGTGGACTGGGTCAGCGCGCTGATGATGTAGCGATAAATCAGTTTCATCGGGCTCAGTGCTTGTGCAGGAAGTATTTCAGGGTCTGGCGCACGGTATTGGCCGGGCGGTCACGGTATTTCAGCAGCAAAACGGCAATGATCAGCACGATGACATGCACCAGCAGAATGCTGGCCATGCCGACCTTGCCCTGGGTAATCCAGTTGCGCACCAGCGTCAGGCTGTTCTGGTACAGGAAGAAGGCGAGCAGGGCGACGACCAGGTTGTGGGCATGGCCGCTGCGCGGATTGTAATAGGACAGGGGGATGGCCAGGAAGGCCAGCACCAGGCAGCTCAGCGGCATCGACAGGCGCCATACCAGTTCCGAACGATAGCCCGGATCACTGCTGCCAAGCAGCGCGCTGGTGCTTTGCGCCTGGCGATTGTTCGGGCGCGCGACCAGCTTCTGGTTATTTCCCACTACCACGCTATAACGCTTGAAGCTGCCGACTTCGTAGTTGGACTGGCCCGGCTCACCCACATAGCGCCGGCCATCTTCCAGCACCAGTACCCGCTCGTTGTCGTCGTTGACGGTAATGTAGCCACGCTTGGCAAAGATGCTGGACACCTTGCCCTCGCTCATGTCCTGCATGAAGATATTGGTGGCGGCACCATGCTCGCCGCCATAGCTTTCGATGAAATACACCTTGCTGCCCGAACCGGTTTCCTTGAACACGCCCGGGGCAATGGCACTGATCTCTTCGCGCCGCTTGAGGATTTCGGCATAGACCTGGCTGCGTTCTTCGGCCCAGGGGGCAATATACAGCGACACGATGCCCACCAGCAGGGCCAGCGGAATGGTGAAACGCATCACCGGCCACACCCAGTCGCGCAGCGACAGGCCGGACGACAGCCAGACGGCCATTTCGTGGTCGCGCCAGATACGGGTCAGCACCACCAGCACGGTGACGAAAACGGTGAGGATCATCAGCAGTGGAAACAGGCCGAGCGCCCAGAAGCCGATCAGTGCAGTGACCGCCTCATTGGCGATTTGTCCTTCGGCGGCGCGGCCGAGCAAATTGATCGCCTGGGTGGAGAGAATGATGGCCAGCAGGACGACAAATACGCCCAGGGCGGTAAAAGTCAATTCTCGGGTCAGGCTTTTACGAAAAACCATTTATCAGTGCCTTTTTGACTTTTTGTGACTAGCGTAGTGATAATTTGATTTGATAACTCTGAAACGCCGTTTTCGGCAAATTTCGGGATGGACGCAGCTTCTGTCTTCGCCTGCTACAGGCAGGGCTTTCCGGCACAAAATCTGGTGCAGACAGCCTGTCAAGAAGTGGAACAACTGACACTCGCATTACACGGGAGTACAAGATGGAATTTAACATAAAAAGCGGCAGCCCGGAAAAACAGCGCGTTGCCTGCGTGATAGTAGGTGTCTATGAATCGCGCAAGCTGACCTTCGCAGCCGATTTGCTGGATCGCATCTCCAATGGCTTCATCAGCGATGTGATCCGCCGCGGCGACATGGAAGGCAAGCTGGGCAGCACACTGTTGCTGCATTCGGTGCCGCATACCCTGTGTGACCGTGTCATGCTGGTGGGGCTGGGCAAGGAGCGCGATTTCCGTGCCAAGGAATACCGCGAAGCGGTACGCAGCTCCATCCGCAGCCTGACCCAGACTTCGGCCACCGAAGCCGTCAGCTATCTGACCGAACTCACCGTGAAGAAACACGATGTCGAGTGGATGATCGAACAGGCCACCGTGGTCACACTGGACATGCTCTATCGCTTCGACCGCTTCAAGAGCAAGCAGGACGAAAGCGTGCGTGAGCCGCGCAAGCTGACGCTGGCGGTGCCGCGTCGCAGTGATCTGGCCGATGGCGAGAAGGGCTTGCAGCGCGGCCTGGCCATTGGCAACGGCATGAAGCTGGCCAAGGATCTGGGCAATCTGCCGCCCAATGTCTGCACCCCGAGCTATCTGGCAGGCGAGGCCGAGCGTATTGCGGCCGACTTTGGCTGTGGCGTGCAAATCTATGGCCAGGCACAGCTGGAAGAGCTTGGTCTGGCGTCCTTCCTGTCCGTGGCGCGTGGCAGTGTGCAGGAACCCAAGCTGATCGTGCTGCAATACCAGGGCGCCAAGGACAAGAACGACCGTCCGCTGACGCTGGTGGGCAAGGGCATCACCTTTGATTCCGGCGGCATTTCGCTCAAGCCCGGCGAGGGCATGGACGAGATGAAGTACGATATGTGCGGCGCCGCCTCGGTGCTGGGCGCTTTCCGCGCTGCCGTGGAAATGAAGCTGCCGATCAATCTGGTGGCCATCGTCCCGGCCTGCGAAAACATGCCGGCCGGCAATGCGGTCAAGCCTGGCGACATCATCACCAGCCTGTCCGGCCAGACCATCGAAGTACTGAATACCGATGCGGAAGGCCGCTTGATCCTGTGTGATGCGCTGACCTTCGCCGAGCGTTTCAATCCGGACACCGTGATCGATGTGGCCACGCTCACCGGAGCCTGCGTCATCGCCCTCGGCCATGTCGCCACCGGCCTGTACAGCAACCAGGACAGCCTGGCGCGTGAGCTGCTGGCGGCCGGCGAAGAAGTGGCCGACCGCGCCTGGCACATGCCGCTGTGGGACGAGTATCAGGAATTGCTCAAGAGCCCGTTTGCCGACATGGCCAATATCGGCGGCCGTCCGGGTGGCAGCATCACCGCCGCCTGCTTCCTGTCGCGCTTTGCCAAATCCTACGACTGGGCGCATCTGGACATCGCCGGCACCGCCTGGAAGAGCGGCAAGGACAAGGGGGCCACCGGCCGTCCGGTGCCGCTGCTGGTGCAGTTCCTGCAGGATCGTGCCGACATCGCCCTGGGCAATGTGGTGCGCCGTGGCCGTCCGCGCCGTGAATCCCCTGAAATCGTTGAAGATGACGCGGATTGATTTTTATACCAATGTGGCCCAGCCGCAGGAGTTCGCCTGCAAGCTGGCCGCAACGGTATTCCGCAAGCAAGAGCGCCTGCTGGTGTGGCTGGAAGACGAGCGGGCGCTCGACACCTTCAGCAACCGGCTGTGGTGTCTGGGCGATACCCAGTTCATTGCCCATTGCCGGCTGGATGCGGCCGAGGCAGCGCAGACGCCCATCTGGCTGACGGCCGAACTGCCGCCTGCGCTACAGCATCCGGTCCTGCTCAACCTGGGGGCAGAATTACCGCCCGCACCGCAGCATTTTTCCCGTATTCTGGAGATAGTGGGAAGCGATGAGGCTGCACTGGCCACAGCGCGTCACCGCTTCAAGGCCTATCGAACGCTGGGCTGTGAAATCCAACATCACGACATGAGCCACAAGTGACCATGAACGAGTCGCCAATGCCTGATCTGCCCTCTTGGGACGAGCTGGACCTGCCGGTACTGGATGAAGTGGTGGATGAGTCCGCCGTGCCGGTGCTGGCCGAGGAAGTGCTGGATGTCCCGGACTTTGACTTCTCCAGCGAGCTGGACGTGATGCAGCAAACCCTGGCCCCGCCAGATCACGCCATGGCCGAGCTGGAAATACCGGAGCTGACGCTGGAGGATCTGGACGTGGTCAGTCCGGCAGAGGTGCCGGCTGCTACCGCGCTCGACCTGACCGCCTTGCCCTCGCTCGATCTGGATGAGCCCCTGGCCGATGAGCTGTCGCTGGAGCAGGTCTTGCCCGAGGCGCGGCCAGAGCCTGTGCCGGCGGCGCCGGTGCCGCCGGTGTTGCGGCCGGAGGCGCCGGTGATGGCGGTTGATGGCTTTGAATTCATGCTGGATGGCCATGTGCCGCCAGCGTCGGCAGCGGGCAGTCAGCCCGAACCGTCATCGCCTGCCACGGCGCCACAGCCAGCGGCCGAGCGGCCGGCCGCAATATGGCAAGCACCGGTCGCGCCATCTGCCGCTGTGGCTGAAGCGATGCCATCTGCTCCTGCCGAGCCGCCGCCCCCGGCCTTGCCGGGTGGTTTGTCCATTTCGCTGGATAGCCTGCCCGATGGTGTGCTGGGTGGCGGTGTGGGCAAGGTGGAAGAGGCCCGCCCCTCTGCCGCCGAATTGCTGGCGCGCGCGCAAGCACTGGTGGCGGCGACGCCCAGTTCGCTGGATGAGGTGTTGCACGCGGCCGAACTGACGCTGGCGCAGGAAGAAAGCCTGCAACGCTTTCATGCCGCACCGGCTGCGCCGGCGGCAGCCCAGCAAACCTTCGCCTCGCTGGGCGAGGCCGAGTTGCGGGCCGCCATGGCCGATCTGCCGGGCGCTGTCGCTGCAGAGAGTCAGGAAGAAGACTGGCCCAGTCTGGGCGATGTCGACCGCCTGAACGAAACCGAGCGCGAGCTGCCGGACGACGCGGCAGTGCAGGCCGCTGCGCCGCTGCTGCAAGCCGAGTGGCAAGACGAGCCGCCTGAGCACGCCGTGCCGGACAGCGCACTGGCTGTGCCGGTGCTGGAGCAGGAAGAAGACTGGCCCAGCCTGGGTGATGTCGACCGCCTCAACGAAACCGAAGTGGAAATGCCGGACGAAGCAGCCGTGATCGCCGCCGCGCCACTGCTGCAAGCGGAGTGGCAGGATGAGCTGGCAGCGCCTGCCGTGGCGGATAGTGCTGCTGCCTTGCCGGTGCTGGAGCAGGAAGAAGGCTGGCCCACGGTGGGCGAGGTGGACAAGGAGAGCGAAACCGAGGTGGATGGCGAGCCGGAGGTGCCGGTAGTCAAGGCTGCTGCATCTACTGTGCAGGGCTTGTTTGCCGAGTCGCCCTTTGCCAGCGAGCGGCAGGCGGCCGTAGCTCCGGACGCGCCGGCTATTCCCGCCTTGCCAGACGAAGTGCAGGCCGAGCCGCAGGCAGTGGCAACTCAGCCTGTGCCTGTCGCCCAGCCAGTATTGCAGTCTGCAGCTGAGCAAGTCATCGAACCGCCTTTGCTGGAAGAGCTGGCCGGTGCCAGTTTTGCCGCTGCCATGCCGCAAGCCCATGCCCAGCCTGCTGCGGAGGCCGGCAAGGCGGTGGAAGTGCTCAATGTCGCCGCAGTGACCACGGCCACAGCCGCTTCTGCGCTGATGAATCCGGTTGGCAAGCCTGATGCAACCGTGGCGGTGGTGGATGAGCGGGCGCTGGTGGAGGCGATGTATGAAAAGCTGCTGCCAAGGATGAAGGTGGAGCTGTCCTTGTGGTTGCAGGATGCACTGGAGCTGCAGGCCAAGAACATGCTGTCCGGCGTGATGCAGCAATTGAAAGAAGACTACGACATGTTGTTTGGTGAAACATTGAAAGAAAGCCTGCGCCAGGCCATTCTGGCGCTGGGGCGCGAACAGCAGGGGCGGCATGACGCCCCGCGAGGGGAGCAGGACTGATGGGGCATAGACTGTCACGCATTGTCACCCGAACCGGGGATGATGGTAGTACCGGGCTGGGCGATGGCAGTCGCGTGGGCAAGGATAGCCCGCGCGTGCAGGCGCTGGGTGATGTGGATGAGCTGAATTCGGTGATCGGCGTACTGCTGGCGGAGGATCTGCCGGAAGAGGTCGCCCAGCGCCTGCTGGCCGTGCAGCATGATCTGTTCGATCTGGGTTCCGAACTGGCGGTGCCGGGTTATGCCGCGCTCAAGCCTGAGCATGTGCTGATGCTGGAGGAGTGGGTGGAGGGCATGAATGCCGAGCTGCCCATGCTGAAGGAGTTCATCCTGCCCGGCGGTTCGCGCCAGGCCGCGCTGGCGCATCAGGCCCGCTCGGTTTGCCGTCGTGCCGAACGTGCCGTGGTGACTGCGGCGCAGGATAGCGAGGTGTCGGTGGCGGCGCGCCAGTATCTCAACCGTTTGTCTGATGCGCTGTTTGTGCTGGCACGCCACCTGAACAAGGCGCTGGGCCGGCCTGATGTGCTGTGGCAGCCGCATCGGCGCGACTGAGACGGTCATGGGCAGAAAAAAAGCCGCGAGGGGTCTCGCGGCTTTTTTCATGCAGACGGCGCTCAGGCCGGCACATGGCAGCTGCGTTCTGCCGCCACCGGCTGATGCAGCGTGTCCAGCCATTGCAGCAGCCGTTCGGCGGTACGCTCCCAGCGGGTGTCCAGCATCATCATATGCCCCATGTGCGGCAGGATTTCGGCGTTCACATCCAGCCGCTCGGCAGTGGCCACCACATCTTCCGGCGAGATCAGCATGTCTTCCGCCGCCCCCAGCACCAGTGCCGGCAGCGGCTGGATGGGGCGGATGGCCAGCGGATTGACCAGTGTCATGTCCATGACTGCACGCTGGCTTTCCTGCTGGCAGCACTGCGTCAGCAAGGCCGTGGTGGCCGCCGGTGCATCGTGCGACAGCAGCAGGTCGCGCAGCTCGCTCTCCACCGGGTTGTAGCTGCCTTGCTGGTACAGGTTCAGGTTGAGCAGCAGCCCCGGCGCCTGGGTCAGCAGGCGCAGGCTGGACGATGCCAGCCCCGTGGGCGGAACCGAGGCCAGAAAGGCGGCCGCCGGCAGGGTGTGGCTGGTGAGGTATTGCTGCAGCACGAAGCCCCCCATGGAGTGGCCGATCATGATGGGCGTGCGTTTGATGCGCTTGACTGCCGCACTCAGGTTGCGCACGTAGTCATCGATGCTGATGGCAGACAGGTATTGGTGGCCATCGCTGTCGCCATGGCCTTCCAGGCTGATGGCCCAGCAGTCGAAACCCTGCCGGGCAAACCAGGGCAGGAAAGTGCGCTGCCAGCACCAGGCGGCGCAAAACGCGCCGTGGACAAACAAAAGGGGCGGAGCATCGCGCTCCGTCCCTTGAGCTGCCTCATGGATCAATTCGAGGCGTGGATGCATTTAGTCAAAGTACCTCACCAGCATGGTCTGCCAGACGTGAACGTTCCCCGCGTTGCAGGGTGATATGGCCGGAATGTTCCCAGCCCTTGAAGCGGTCGACCACATAGGTCAGACCGGAACTGCCCTCTGTCAGGTAGGGGGTGTCGATTTGTGAAATATTGCCCAGACAGACTACCTTGGTTCCCGGACCTGCACGAGTGATCAGTGTCTTCATCTGCTTGGGCGTCAGGTTCTGCGCCTCGTCGATGATCAGGTATTTGTTGAGGAAGGTGCGGCCGCGCATGAAGTTGAGTGACTTGACCTTGATGCGCGAGCGCACCAGATCACGGGTGGCGGCACGGCCCCAGTCGCCGCCATCGTCATCGCTCTTGTTGAGCACGTCCAGGTTGTCTTCCAGCGCGCCCATCCACGGGGCCATCTTTTCCTCTTCCGTCCCCGGCAGGAAGCCGATGTCTTCGCCTACCGGCACGGTCACCCGGGTCATGATGATTTCCGAATACAGCTTCTGCTCCAGCGTCATCGCCAGCCCGGCCGCCAGGGTGAGCAGGGTCTTGCCGGTGCCGGCCTGACCGAGCAGGGTGATGAAGTCCACTTCCGGGTCCATCAGCAGATTCAGGGCGAAATTCTGTTCGCGGTTGCGCGCGGTAATGCCCCAGACATTGTTCTTGTGGTGGCTGTAGTCTTTCAGCGTCTGCAGCACGGCGACTTTGCCTTCTACCTTGCTGACACGCGCTTGCAGTGGCTGCGGGCCGTCCTGCCACAGCATCTGGTTGATGTGCAGATTGGGCACATCCGGGCCTTTGAGCTGGTAATAGCTGCGGCCCTGTTCCTGCCAGGACTTCATGTCCTTGCCATTGCGCTCCCAGAAAGTCTGGTCGACTTCGCGGGTGCCGGTGTACAGCAGGTCGGAGTCCTGCAGCACCTTGTCGTTGAAGTAGTCTTCGGCATCCAGCCCCAGTGCGCGGGCCTTGATGCGCATATTGATGTCCTTGGACACCAGGATGACCGAGCGCTCCGGGTGCAGCTCCTTCAGCGCCATCACGATGCCAAGGATCTGGTTGTCGGCCTTGCCCACCGGCAGCGAGGCCGGCAGCACGCTGTGAATGGCCTGGGTCTGCAGGATGAGCTTGCCGGTGGCCGCTTCGCGGCTGGCATTTTTCAGGGTGATGCCGGCTTCGATCTTGGTTTCGCAGCCGCTGACGATATCGTCGAGAAAGCGGCTGGTCTGGCGGGCATTGCGCGCCACTTCCGACATGCCGCTCTTGTGGGCGTCCAGTTCTTCCAGGGTGATGATGGGAATGAAAACATCGTGCTCTTCAAAGCGGTACAAGCTGGTAGGGTCGTGCAGCAATACATTGGTGTCCAGAACGAACAGCTTGGCGGTTTTGCTTTTCTTACGGCTTACCATGATGGACCCCTTGGCGATGCAGGGCCCGGTCGGCAGACCGGGGCACTGCGTTTAGAGAGTGTTTACAAAGGCAAGAACTTCAGCGGCGTGGCCGGGTACTTTGACCTTGCGCCATTCACGAACAATCATGCCGGCGGCATCGATCACGAAAGTGCTGCGCTCGATTCCCCTTACCTGTTTGCCGTACATGTTTTTCATTTTGATGACATCGAACAGGCTGCAAACCGTTTCCTCGCTGTCGGACAGCAATTCAAACGGCAGTTCCAGCTTGGTTTTGAAGTTTTCATGCGATTTGATGCTGTCGCGCGAGATGCCGACAATAGTGGCGCCAGCAGCGGCAAACTGGCTGTGCAGCTCACGAAAATCCATGGTTTCATTGGTGCAGCCGGGGGTGTTGTCCTTGGGGTAGAAGTAAATCACCAGTGGCTTGGGGGCGGCAGACAGGGTAAACGTGGTGCCGGCGGTGCCGGGCAGGCTGAAGTCGGGGCAGGCGGTACCTGACATGCAAGACTCCTGAAGGTGGTGGTTGATGGGAATGCAACCGCCTCGCTTTGAGCTTAGCGGAAATTTCTTACTATTGTCATCCGGATTCTGAGTCGTATGCCTCGTGCGGACCACGGCGGACCAATACCAGCAGTGCACCGTCGCCTCCCATTTCCTCGCTGGCCTGACAAAACGCCAGTACCTCCGGATGGTGACTGAGCCAGGCGCGCACCAGCTTTTTCAATACCGGCTGGCCATTGGAGCCGAAACCCTTGCCGTGGATGATGCGCAGGCAGGGGCCGCGACGGCGGGCGCGGTGCAAGAACAGCGCCAGGGCGTCCTGTGCCTGGTAGCGGTCCATGCCATGCAGATCCAGCTGGCAGGCAACCGGCCAGTGGCCATTGCGCAGACGTTTCAATGTCTGGTTGGGCAGGCCACTGCGGCAGAACTGCCCCAGCTGCTCGGCTGGCTCGAACAGGCCAACCATGTGGCGCAGTACTTCCATTTCCGTCTGGCTGGAAAGTCCATGCTGGGCATGCCGCTGCCTGGGGTGCGGGCTGGGCTTCTTGGGCTGGTGAATGTGACGGGGCGGGCTTTTCAGTGGAATGACATCGCTGAACAGCTGCTTGAAGTCGGGTTCGGGTGGTGCTGCAGGCGGGGATGCGGGCGCGGCAGACGTGTCGCGTTGACGCGTCTGCCGGCGGATTTCCTTCAATGTGTCCTTGAAGGCCTTCAAGATATTACTTCAGGCTGTCCAGATAGCGCTCGGCATCCAGGGCGGCCTGGCAGCCCGAGGCGGCGCTGGTCACTGCCTGGCGGTAGATGTGATCCTGCACATCGCCAGCGGCAAAGACGCCTTCCACGCTGGTCAGGGTGGCATTGCCTTCGCGGCCGCCACGGGTGATCAGGTAGCCGGTGGCATCCATTTCCAGCTGGCCCTTGAAGATGTCGGTGTTGGGCTGGTGGCCGATGGCAATGAACACACCCATCAGCTTGATCTCTTCCACGCTGCCGTCGGTAAACTTCAGGCGGGCACCGGTCACGCCGCTATCGTCGCCCAGCACTTCATCCAGGCTGGCGTTCAGCTTGAGGGTGATCTTGCCTTCGGCCACGCGCGACATCAGCTTGTCGATCATGATCTTTTCGGCGCGGAAGCTGTCGCGACGGTGGATCAGGGTGACATGTTTGGCGATATTGGCCAGATACAGTGCTTCTTCCACGGCGGTGTTGCCGCCACCGACCACGGCCACGTCCTGGTTGCGGTAGAAGAAACCATCGCAGGTGGCGCAGGCCGATACACCCTTGCCGGCAAAAGCTTCTTCGGAAGGCAGGCCCAGGTATTTGGCAGAGGCACCGGTGGCGATGATGAGCGCATCGCAAGTGTATTCGCCGGCATCACCTACCAGACGGATCGGCTTTTCATGCAGATGGGTGGTGTGGATGTGATCGAAGATCATTTCCGTACCGAAACGCTCGGCATGCTGCTGGAAGCGCTGCATCAGTTCAGGACCCATCACGCCGCTGGCATCGGCAGGCCAGTTGTCCACTTCGGTGGTGGTCATCAGCTGACCGCCTTGAGCAAGGCCGGTGATCAGCACCGGTTTCAGATTGGCACGGGCGGCATATACGGCTGCGGTATAGCCGGCGGGGCCGGAACCAAGGATCAGGAGGGGGCTGTGACGGGTGTCGCTCATCGTGGTATTCCTGTTTTAGGTCGTTGGGTTGTCATTTTAGCAGCTTTGCCATGACAGAATGGCGTGGGCCGTCTAAACTGATCAGGTAAGCATTTGTTGATGTGGGAGGTGAGGGCATGGACGGAATAAGTCAAGTAAGCGGACAGAATGTTTCATCGGCCACTCAGGTGTTCGCCCTGAAAAAGTCGCTGCAGGCCGAAGGTCAGTCGGTACTGTCACTGGTGCAAGGTGCCAGTGATGCCGGCAACCAGATCAACCAGGCTGCCTCCAATCCGGCACATCTGGGACAAAGCGTCGACGTCAGGGCTTGAGTCGGCAGCAGTCAACAGCGGCGCAAGCCGCTTTTTTTACGTTTGTAAGAAATGCCCAGTCGGCCCGACCAATCAGCAGGAGGTGCCACATGCATCGCAAAAACGGAGTTGTCTGGCTGCTTCTGCTTGGCATGGCCTTGTCGGCCGCCGCTGCGGAAAAGCCATCACTGCCGGGCTGGGCGAGTTATCAGGCTGGCGATTATGCGCAAGCGTTTCTCATGTTCAAGGCAGGTGCCGAGCGTGGCGACCGCGTGGCGCAATATGATCTGGCCATGCTGTATTGGCGGGGCGAGGGTGTGCCGCGTGATCGGGTGCAGGCCCTGAAGTGGCTGCAGCAGGCGGCGGCTGCGCGCTTGTCATCAGCGCAGTTCGTACTGGCACAGGTGTATGAGAGTGGCGATGGCCTGCCACGCGACATGCAGCAGGCGACGCGCTTGTTCGAGGCTGCGGCCAGACAAGGGCATCGTGATGCGCAGGTGAGTGTGGCGACCCAGTATTACCTGGGCCGTGGTGCGCCGCAGGATTATGCCAGTGCGGCGCGCTGGTATCGGGCGGCGGCCAAACAGGGTGATGTGGGGGCGCAATATCTGCTGGCCAGCCAGTATGAACATGGGCTGGGGGTGCAGGAAGACTGGCGTGAGGCGGTGCGTTGGTACACCCGTGCTGCCGCGCAGGGCGATCGTGCTGCCCAGCTGAAAGCCAAGGCGCTGGCGGCTGCCCACGCCGGATAATGACGATGGGACAAAAACAAAACAGCAGTGCGGGGTGGCCCGCACTGCTGTTTTGTTTTGATGCCGGACTCAGGCGCTTTCGCTGATGCGGCGGCTGCTGGACTGGGTGGATGTTTCCAGCAGGGACTGGTTGTTCTGGTATTGCGCCACGGCAATCTGGCCGCTGCTCTTCTGATTTTCGAGTGTGGTCTGGGTCTGGTTTGCTGGAGGGGCGGCCGATGTGCTGGCCGCGTTTTCCGTGCGGTCTTGTCTGCTCGTGCGGCTGGGGCTGCCATTGGACACGGCAGCTGTGCGCTCGCTGCGATTCGCTGCGGTACTGTTGCTGTCATCGTTGCTGCGAGTGTCACTGCTGGCTTGGCTGGCATTCACCGTAGCGGTGCTGCTGCTGCTGGCGCTTTGGCTGGCAGCCAGTTGCCGGCCCAGTTCCTGTTCCACCTGCAGGCGGTTCTGGCTTTGTTGCGAGGGCCTGCTGCTCGGCGCTGGCTGGCTGGCTGCTTGTGCCTGCAGCTGCTCGGTGGTGCTCTGGGTGCGGGTGGACTGCGCCGTGCTGGCGGTTTCCGTGCTGCTCTGACTGTTGCTGACGGCGCGGGAGTTGCGGCCCTGTTGTAGCAGGCTGGCGGCGGTGCTGGCGCTACTGCTTTGCAAACGATGGATACCGTCCATGATCGCAACTCCTGGGGTGTTGGTGCTAACCCTGTGATTTTAGAACACTTTGCCCCTGGTTTGCTGAAAAAATAAGCGAAAATCCTGACGGGTGTGGATTTACTTCAACAAAACCAGGGCCAGCATGCGCTCGGCCAGCTCATCCACGCTCAGTTCGCCTTCGGATTTGTACCATTGCACCGACCAGTGCAGGCTGCCCAGCAAGGTGCGGCGTAGCAGGCGGGTGTCCTGCTTGACCAGTCCGGCGGCGGCGGCTTCGTCCAGCACTTCCTGCCACAGTGCCTCGTAGCGGTCACGCAGTACGATCAGGCCCGGTTTGGCTGCGGCGGAAACGCTGCGCCATTCGTACAGCATGACTTCCAGTGCGGCCTGGTTGTCGCCCAGCAGCGAGCTGAGGTGGACATGAAACAGCGCCGACAGCTTGTCGCGCGGATTGCGCGCCCGGGCAATCGCTGCGCTCAGTTGCTCGGTGGTGGCGCTGATACCCAGGGCCATCACGGCGACCAGGATTTCTTCCTTGGTGCGGAAGTGATAGAACAGGCTGCCGGATTGCAAGCCGACGGCATTGCCCAGATCACGCACCGTGGTGCGCTCGTAGCCCTGGTCGCGGAACAGTTTGGCGGCGGCGCGCACCAGCTCCATGCGGCGGCTGTTTTCTTCGGGCTGATTGTTTTTGTCTTGTACGCTCATGGTCCAGCCTATGTGCTGCGAGTGTGTTGAATGAGGGGATTGCCCAGTTCGGGCAGAAAACGCAGTGCGGCCTGCCAGGCGAGGTCTGGTTCCAGCTGTTCCAGGCAGTTGGTGTGCTGGTAAGGGCAGTTGCGTTCAAAGCAGGGGCTGCAGTCCAGGTTGAGGCTGACCACGGCCGCCTGATCCGACAGCGGCGGGGTGAAGTCCGGGCTGGATGAGCCATACAGCGCAACCAGCGGCTTGCCCAGCGCGGCGGCAACGTGCATCAGGCCGGAGTCGTTGCACACGGCCAGTCGGGCCAGACCCATCAGGTCGATGGCTTCTTCCAGTCCGGTCTTGCCGCACAGATTGATGGCTGTGCCCGCAGCCTGGCTGGCGATCTGCTCGCTGATTTCCTTATCCTTGCCCGAGCCGAACAGCCAGACCGCGAAGCCGGCGGCGGCAAAGCGTTTGGCCAGTTCGGCAAAATGGCGTGCCGGCCAGCGCTTGGCCGGGCCGTATTCCGCGCCGGGGCAGAAGGCGATCACCGGGCGGCTGGTGTCCAGCTGCAGGCGGCTGGCGGTTTGTTGCCGGCTTTGCGCATTGGTCACCAGCGTCGGGTGGGCAATGGGGCGGGGCAGCGGCTTGTTGCGGTCTTCGGCCAGGGCGCAGAAGCGCTCAACCATCATCGGCAATTCCTGCTCGTCCAGCTCGCGACTGTCGTTGAGAATCCAGTAACGCGATTCGCCAATGAAGCCGGTTCGCAGTGGAATGCCGGCAAACAGCGGAATCAGGGCGGATTTCAGTGAATTGGGCAGGATGATGGCCTGGTCGAAACCTTCGGCCTTCAGGCGGCGTGCGGTCTGCCAGCGTTCGCGCAGGCGCAGGGTGCCGTGGCCGAAGGGATTGAGGTGGGCCTTGGCGACTTCCGGCATGCGTTCCAGCAGGGGCAGGGTCCAGGCCGGAGCAAAGACGTGCAGCTCCAGGCCGGGATGGCGTTCGTGCAGGCGCTGATACAGCGGCTGGGCCATGACGCTGTCGCCCACCCAGGAGGGGCCAATGACCAGTATCTTTTTCTTCATGAAGTTTTCCGCTTCCAAATCAGCGCCAGCCTGTCCGGCCCGCCGTTTCAAGCTGGCGTTGATTTGGTGAGGGATCAAGTGAAAAAGGTGCGGAAGCCCGCACCTTTGCACTTGGCGATTGCCAGGCAGTGGCTTAATGGTGGTGTCCGACCGGGCCAATCAGCTTGTAGTGGGTGCCGCAGTAGGGGCACAGTGCTTCGCCGGTTTTGTGTACCGGCAGGAAAACGCGTGGGTGCGAGTTCCAGGACACCATGTCCGGCATCGGACAGTGCAGGGGCAGGTCCTTGGCGGTGACTTCGATGAGGCGTTGGGTGTTTTCTTTCAGTTCAGCCATTGTCTTTCCTTGTCGGGCCGGCGGCGCCGGCCCTTGCTGCTGGGGTGTGTTTACTTGACGTAGGTCAGCCAGTGTTCGTGTTCGGCATCCAGGCCCTTCACGATATTGAAGTACTTCTGCTGGATGGCAGCGGTGATCGGGCCGCGCGTGCCTTCGCCGATGGCGCGGCGGTCCAGTTCGCGAATCGGGGTGACTTCGGCGGCGGTGCCGGTGAAGAAGGCTTCGTCGGCACTGTAGACTTCGTCACGGGTAATGCGTTTTTCGATGATTTCCAGGCCCTGTTCCTGCGCAATCTGCACCACGGTATCGCGGGTGATGCCTTCCAGTGCCGAGGTCAGGTCCGGGGTGTACAGCTTGCCCTTGCGCACGATGAAGATGTTCTCGCCCGAGCCTTCGGCCACAAAGCCGTCCACGTCCAGCAGCAGGGCTTCGTCGTAGCCGTCTGCCGTGGCCTCGTTATTGGCGAGGATGGAGTTCATGTAGTTGCCATTGGCCTTGGCCTTGCACATGGTGATGTTGACGTGGTGGCGGGTGAAGGACGATGTCTTGACGCGGATGCCTTTCTCCAGGCCGTCTTCGCCCAGGTAGGCACCCCACGGCCAGGCTGCCACGATTACCTGCACGTCATCCTTTTTCGGCGCCACGCCCAGTTTGCCCGAGCCGTAAAAGGCCATGGGGCGGAAATAGCAGGACTGCAGCTTGTTGGCTTTCACCACGTCCAGGTGGGCCTGGTTGATGTCGTCCTTGCTGAAGGGCAGGTTCATGCCCAGGATCTTGGCGGAGCGGAACAGACGGTCGGTGTGATCCTGCAGACGGAAAATCGCCGGGCCCTTGGGGGTTTCATAGGCACGTACGCCTTCGAACACGCCCATGCCGTAGTGGAGGGTGTGGGTCAGCACATGGGTGGTGGCGTCGCGCCAGTCAACCAGTTTGCCGTCATACCAGATGAATCCGTCACGATCTGCCATCGACATCTTGGAGCTCTCCGTCATTGTGTTTTGTATCCTGCCGATTATACCGTCCGCCGCCGTCTTGTGAACCGTCCGCTGCGAAAAACGGCATCAGCCCAGGCTGTCCGCGCCGAAAACCTGCCGCCACAGTTGCTGTGCCTGCTGGTAGTGGGCAAGTAGCTTGTCGTTGACTTCCACCTTGCCGTTTTCATTGAGGCGGGCAGCATGTTGCAGCTTGCGGTAGTCGCGGTAGGCGGCGCGGCCTTGTTCGGCCTGCTCGTGACTGATCAGCCCGGCTTCGGCTGCCACGGCCAGCAGGGCGATGTTGCCGGTGTTGCGGGTGAGTGCCGGTAGCTGCCTGGCATGCGCCAGAATCAGGTATTGCACGATGAATTCGACATCGATGATGCCGCCGCGGGCATGCTTGACGTCGTTTTCCTGTGCCGGATGGCTTTCCAGCATGCGCTGGCGCATGGCCAGCACTTCGCTGCGCAGGGCGGCGGGATCGCGCTGCTGGGTCAGCACATCGTGGCGGATGGCTTCGAATCCTTCGCCGATATCGGCTGCGCCGGCGACATAGCGGGCGCGGGTCAGTGCCTGGTGTTCCCATACCCAGGCCTGTTTTTCCTGGTAGCTGCGAAAGGCTTGCAGTGAGCTGACCAGGAGGCCGCTGGCACCATTGGGACGCAGGCGCAGGTCGATGTCGTACAGGATGCCGGCGCTGGTGGCGCTGGTCAGCCAGGTGGACATCTTGCGGGCCAGGCGCGAGTACAGGTCGGTGGCGTCGGGGTGGTCGTCGTCATACAGGAAGATGATGTCCAGGTCCGAGGCATAGCCCAGTTCTTTGCCGCCCAGTTTGCCGTAACCGATGATGGCGAAGCGCGGGGTGTCGGTGTGGCGGCTGGGAATGTCCAGCCAGGCATGGCGCAGGGTGGCGCCCAGCACGGTGTCAGCCAGCAGGGAGAGCTGGTCGGACAGCGCTTCCACCGTCCACATGCCGGCGATGTCCTGGGCAACCAGACGGAAGGCCTGGGCGTGCTGGAAGTGGCGCAGGGTATCCATCTTGGCCTCCACATCGCCCTCGCATTGCTGCATTTGTTCCTGCAACTGGCTGGCCAGGGCCGGCCAGTCCGGCGTGGCGTACAGCACGCGGGCATCCAGCAGTTCATCCAGCAGGATGGGGTGGCGGGTCAGATAGTTGGACACCCAGGCGCTGGCCGAGCACAGGGTGGCCAGTCGTTGCAGGGTCTGCGGGTATTCGGTCAGCAAGGCCAGATAAGAGGCGCGCCGGCTGATGGCTTCCATCAGGCTGATGATGCGCGACAGGGTGGCCGCCGGATTGGGGAAGTGGGTGGACACTTCGATCAAGGGCGGGATCAATGCGTCGAATTTCTTGCGGCCGGCCAGTGGAATCTGCTGGTAACGCTGGCTTTGTGCCAGGGCGCGCAGCTGCCCGGTGACGCTGCTGACGTCATCAAAGCCCAGGCTGGAGAGTTGTTCGGTGGGGTCCTGTTCGCAGATGTCGCGCCACAGGCAGGACAGCGGGTGGTCCGGCGCGGTTTCGGTTGGCAGGATGAATACCTGCTCGAAGTGGCGGGTGACCTTGCGCCGCTCGCTATTGAGGGCGTCGAGGAAATCCTGCCAGCTGGCAAAGCCCATGCTGTGGGCGATCTTGCCCTGATTTTCCTCGCTGGTGGGCAGGGTCTGGGTTTGCTGGTCGTCCAGGTATTGCAGGCGGTGTTCCAGATTGCGCAGGAAGGCATAGGCTTCCTGCAGTTCCTGCACGGCGGCTGGCTCCAGCAGGCGCAGCTCGGCCAGGCGGTTCAGGGTGGCGCGGGTGCCGCGCAGTTGCAGGCTTTTGTCACGGCCACCGCGAATCAGCTGGAACACCTGGGCGATGAATTCCACTTCGCGAATGCCGCCCGGACCCAGCTTGATATTGTCGACCATGTCGCGCCGCGCCACTTCGCGGCGGATTTGTGCATGCAGTTCGCGCATGGCGCCATAGGCGTTGTAGTCGAGATATTTGCGATAGACGAAGGGGCGCACCATGTCGGCCAGCCCGGCGATATCGCCGGTGAGTGCCTTGGCCTTGATCCAGGCATAGCGCTCCCATTCCCGGCCCTGGGTCAGCAGGTAGTTTTCCAGTGCGGCAAAGCTCATCACCAGTGGGCCGGAGTCGCCGTAGGGGCGTAGCCGCATGTCGACACGGAATACCTGCCCATCCAGCGTCACGTCGTTGATCAGGCTGATGATGCGCTTGCCAACCTGGCTGAAGTATTCGTGATTGCTGATCTTGCGTGGGCCGCTGGTTTCGCCGCCTTCGGGGTAGATGAAGATCAGGTCGATGTCGGAGGAGACATTCAGCTCGCCGCCGCCCAGCTTGCCCATGCCGATGACGATGAGTTGCTGGACTTCGCCGCTGTCTTCGCCGATAGGCTGGCCGTATTGCGGCAGCGAGCGGCAGGCGCAGGCCAGCGCTTGTTGCACGGCAAATTCGGCCAGCAGGCTGATGGTGCTCACCACCTCGTCCAGGTCGGCCAGTCCGTTACAGTCACGGCAGATCAGCCGCGCCATCACCGCCTGACGCAGGCTGCGCAGTGGCGGCGTCATGGCTTCCGGCGTGTCAAGGCTATCCCAGTCGGCAAAGCCGGCCATTTCGGTGCGGTCAAATGGCTGTGCCAGCTTGTCGTGCAACAGGCTTTGCTGCTCCGGTCGCGCGCTCAGCAGGCGGTCCAGATAAAGTGAAAAGGCACGGCTCTGGGCAATGGCATGATCCGGGTTTGCTGGCATAATGACGAGGCGCTCGTTTAGGTCCTGTAACACTTCATTGTATCGGTTTAGCTCATTTGGAAAAGCCCCCGCATCTGTTAGCCAGAGTCCACGTCATCAGTTTGCTGCGCAAATCGCTGCAAGCCCTCGGCTTGTTGCTGTTGCTGGCGCTGCTGGTGGTGGGTGGCGGCTTTGCCGTGTTCAACGGGTGGTTCTTGCCGCGGCTGGAGCAGTTCAGGCCACAGCTGGAGCAAAGCCTGTCGCAGGCGACCGGCCGTCAGGTGTCGGTGGCCTCCCTGTCCGGCCAGTGGCAGGGGCTGGCACCGCAGCTGCAGCTGCGTGGCTTGCGCATCGCCAATCCGGTGACTGCCGATGCGCTGACCCTGGAGCGGGTGGCGGTGGTGCCGTCGTGGTGGTCGCTGCTGTCATGGGAGCCGCTGTTTTCCAGCATCACCATTGACGGGCCAAGTGTGGCGCTGCTGCGGCGGGCCGATGGTCATGTGCTGCTGAACGGCTTCGACATGAGTGCGCCCGCCAGTCAGCCACAGCCGGCCGGCAGCGAGCCGTCGGCCAACTGGTTGCTCAAACACAGCCGCATCGACATCCGCCAGGCACGCATCAGCTGGGAAGACCAGGCATTGGGCCTGCCGCGGCTGGATCTGCAGCAGGGGCAGCTGACGCTGAGCCAGACCCTGCTCGGTCATCGGCTGAGCCTGTCCGGCCAGCCGGTGGCCACGCTGGGTAAAGGCTTTGACATGGAACTGGCCTGGCGCGGCAATGATTTTCGCCAGTGGCGCAACTGGGCCGGCAATATGCGCATCCGTCTGAATGGCGCACAGGCCGGCGTGGTGTCGCGCTATATGGAAAAGATCGGCCTGATCAATAGTGGTGAAGGCAGTGGCACGCTGGAAGCGGATTTTGCCGATGGCCACATCAACAGCCTGAGTGCCGATGTCAGCATCCACAACGCGGCTTACACTCCCAAGGATGCGCGCACCCTGGTACTGCCGGCCATCAGTGGCAAATTGCAGCTGGAGCGCTCTGCGCGTGGCAGCTATGCCATCAATGCCTCCAACCTGACCCTGGCCAGTGCCAGCGGACTGGCTTTCGACAACTCCAGCATTCGCGGTGACTGGACCCCCGGCGAACAAGGGCAGGGCAAGCTGACGCTGGATAATGTCAATGTGGCCCATCTCACCCCCTTCATCCATGCCTTGGGTGGGGACGGCAATTCCTTGTTTTCCCGCTTTGCACCCAGCGGGCAGCTGAAAAACCTGTCGCTGAGCTGGCAGGGTTCCTTGCAGTCGCCACGGCAATATGCGGTGGCCACCCGGTTCGAGCAGCTGGCCTGGCAGGCTTTTTCCTCGGTGCCCGGGGTGAGTGGTGTCAGCGGCGAGCTGAGCTTTGGCGAGCAGGGCGGTCAGTTGCAGCTCAACAGCCGGCATGCCGCGCTCAATTACCCGACGGTATTTCCGCAGTTGCTCAATTTCGACCAGCTGGATGGCCGCGTGGACTGGCGCAACCACGGCCCGCAGACCGAGGTCGAGTTTCACGATGTGACCTTTGCCAATGCCGATCTCAGCGGTCATTTCGCTGGCCACTACCAGCACGACGGCAAGGGGCCGGGTGTGGTCGACTTCACCGCCGATGTGCCCAAGGTGGCCGCCGTGCGCGTGCCGGCTTATCTGCCGCATGCGGTGGGGCAGGATACCTTGCGCTGGCTGAATGCCGCACTGCTGGGTGGTACCGCCAGCAATGTACGCATGGTGCTGAAGGGTGATCTGGCCAACTTCCCCTTTGCCGGTGGCAAGGGCGGGCAGTTCAGCGTGGATGCCAAGGTGGATCAGGGCCGTCTGCTATATGAAAAAGGCTGGCCCACCATCGACAACATCCAGGCTGATCTGGGTTTTCACAATGAGAAGATGCTGATCAGCGCACGCAGTGGCAGCACGCTGGGGGTGCCGTTGAGCGGGGTGCGGGTCGGGATTGATGACCTGGGAGCGGCCAACTCCATCCTCAGTGTGCAGGGGCGGGCACAAGGCCCGCTGGCCAGCATGCTGAAATTCACCACCAGCAGTCCGGTCGATGGCTGGCTGGATGGTTTCACCGGTGGCATTCAGGCCGGCGGCAATGCCGCGCTGGACCTGCAGCTGGGCATCCCCCTGTCCGGCAAGCAGCCGGTGAAGGTGCATGGTGATATCTTGTTGGCCGGCAATCAGCTGGCATTCAAGGGCCTGCCGATTCCGCCAGCCAGCAATGCCCATGGCACGCTGAGCTTCACCGAGTATGGCGTGGAATCCAAAGGCGTGCAGTTTGCCGCGCTGGGCGGCCAGTTCCAGCTCAAGGCCAACAGTACCCCGGCCGGACGCATGAATTTTGATATTCACGGCGACGCCGACAGCCATCAGGCGCTGGGCCTCTATTTGCCCTTGCTGGCGCCCTATGTCAACGGACATTCGCCATTTTCCGTACAGTTTGTCGTGCACAAGGGGCTGGAAAACCTGACGGTGCAATCCGGCTTGCTCGGTACGGCCATCGTGGCGCCGGCCCCGCTTGGCAAGCCCGCGGCGGACAGCTTGCCGCTGTCCTTGCGTTTTGCTCCGGGCAAAACCGCACAGCAGCCATACCGGCTGGATTTTGATGCGGGCAGCGTCGCCAGCGGCAGCCTGTTGCTGGATGTCCACGGTAATCTGAAAAGCGGGGTGGTCGCCGCCGGGCGCCCCATTGGCAAACAACCCGACGAAGGGCTGGCGCTGCGGCTGGCCGCACCACAGGTCGATCTGCAGCGCTGGGTGGCCGCCATTGCCAGCCCAGGTGGCAGCCAGGGCGGGGTGTCGACGGTCAGGCAGATCGATTTGCCGCTGCTGATCGAGCTGGACAGCCCGCAAGTGGAAGGATGGGGCGGCAGCCTGCATCAGGTCAGCGCCAGTCTAAGCAATCGGCGTCTGCGCAATGCCTGGTCGCTGGATGTGCGGGCGCGCGAGTTGAACGGCAGTGTTGATTACCTGCCGGCCGGCAGTGGCCTGCTGCGTGCCAATCTGGCCTATGCCATTCTGCGGCCGCCGGCCGCAGGCGCTGCGGACGAGGCGGATACGACCATGGTGGACAAGGGCGACTGGCCGGAGCTGGATATCCGGGTTGGCGACCTCATTTACCAGAACAAGACCGTGGGCAAGCTGGAACTGCGCGCGCGCCGCGAAGGGCGCGACTGGGTGCTCAATCCGCTACGGCTGCAGGCGGCGGAAGGCAGTCTGCAAGGCAGTGCCCGCGTACGGCGTGGTGACGCCGGCAAGGAGGTGCAGGCCCGCTACCAGCTGGACAGCAGCGATGTCGGCAAGCTGCTGGCGCGCATCGGCCTGCAGGATACCTTCCGCAAGGGTGAGGGCAGTCTGTCCGGCAATATGAGCTGGCCGGGCGGCTTGTTTGATGTCAGCGCCAGCCGTTTGTCCGGCGACATGACGCTGGCGCTGAAAAACGGCCGTTTTGCCAAGGTCGATCCCGGTGTGGCACGCCTGCTTGGTGTACTCAGCCTGCAATCGCTCAGCCGCCGGGTGAAACTGGACTTTACCGATGTGTTCAGTGACGGCTTCGCCTTCGATACCATCAGCGGCAATGCCACGGTGAGCAAGGGTGTGTTTGTTTCTGATAATGTGCACATGAAAGGCCCGGCTGCCGATGTCGCGCTCAAGGGGCAGGTGAATCTGGCCAGTGAAACCCAGGATGTGCGCATCCGGGTACAGCCGCACCTGGCCGAGAGCGTGGCGCTGGCCGCCGGCGCCGCACTGCTCAACCCGGTGGTGGGCGTGGCTGCGCTGGCCGCGCAGAAAGTATTGCAAGACCCGTTCGGCAAGATATTGTCGGTCGACTATGCCATTACCGGTTCCTTTGCCAACCCCAAGATTGACAAGCTGGCAGCGGAACCTTTGAAAAACAACAAGCGGATACCCTCGCCATGAAACAGAAATTTATTGCCGCAGCCGTGCAAATGGTCTCCGGTACGGATGTTGCCGCCAATCTGGCCACGGCGGCGCGGCTGGTGGCCGAGGCTGCGGCGGCGGGAGCCGCTTTTGTGGTGCTGCCGGAGTATTTTTGCCTGATGGGCCGGCAGGATGGCGACAAGGTGGCCATCAGTGAAGAGCCCGGCCACGGGCCGCTGCAAACTGCCTTGGCCGCCATGGCGCGCGACAACAAGGTATGGCTGGCTGCCGGCACCATTCCGCTGCGCTGCCCGGCGCCGGGCAAGGTATTCAACAGCACGCTGGTGTTTGACCCGGCAGGGCAGCAGGCCGCCCGTTATGACAAGATTCACCTGTTCGGCTATACCGGCAATGGCGAACGCTATTGCGAATCCGACAGCATTCAGGCCGGCAGCACGCCAGTCAGGGTGGACATCGGCCTGGCCGAAGTGGCCTGCGGCATTTGCTATGATCTGCGCTTTCCCGAGCTGTTTCGCCAGCTGGCCCCGTTTGATGTGATGATTCTGCCGGCGGCATTTACCGCGACCACCGGCGAAGCGCACTGGGAGGTGCTGTTGCGCGCCCGCGCCATTGAAAACCAGTGTTATGTGATTGCCTCCGGCCAGGGCGGCACCCATGAAAACGGCCGCAAGACCCATGGCCAGTCCATGATCATCGACCCCTGGGGGCGCATTCTGGCGCAACAGGCCCTGGGCGAAGGTGTGGTACTGGCTGAAATCGACCCCGCATTGCTGCATGCGGTGCGCAGTGGCCTGCCGGCCCTGGCGCATCGCGTGCTCTGACAGAAAGACCCCACCATGCAAGACGCATTCCGCATTGCCGATCAACTCCTGCTTGCGCCTTATGGCGTGGATGAGTCCGTGATCGAAACCACCTTCTCGCGCATGCGCCAGCATGCCGTCGACTACGCCGATCTCTACTTCCAGTACACCCGCAGTGAGGGCTGGAGCCTGGAGGAGGGCATCGTCAAGTCCGGCAGCTTCAGCATCGATCAGGGCGTGGGTGTCCGTGCCGTTTCCGGCGACAAGACCGCCTTTGCCTATTCCGACGATATCGGTGCCGAAGCCATTGGCCGTGCCGCCGATGCGGTACGGGCCATCGGTGCGGCCGGTGGCGATGGCTCGGCCGGGCGCCAGTCGCCGCAAGGGGCGCGTGATCTGTACCCGGCCATCGACCCCTGTTACAGCCTGGAAGCCGCCGCCAAAGTGGCGCTGCTGGAAAAGGTGGAGAAACTGGCGCGCGCCATGGACCCGCGGGTGATCCAGGTGATGGCGGGCGTCGCTTCCGAATACGATGTGGTGTATGTGGCACGGCATGATGGCGTGCGTGCGGCCGATGTGCGCCCGCTGGTGCGGCTGTCGGTGCATGTGATTGCCGAACAGAATGGCCGCCGCGAACAGGGTTCCGGCGGCGGTGGCGGCCGCTTTGACCTGACCCGTTTCGACGATGAACTGGTGGAGCTATATGTGCGCCAGGCGGTGAACCAGGCGCTGATCAACCTGGAAGCACGCCCGGCACCGGCCGGCCAGATGACGGTGGTGCTGGGCTCCGGCTGGCCTGGCGTGTTGCTGCATGAGGCCATTGGCCATGGCCTGGAGGGCGATTTCAACCGCAAGGGCACCTCGGCCTTCTCCGGCAAACTGGGCCAGCGTGTGGCCGCCGCCGGGGTGACGGTGGTGGATGACGGTACGCTGGATGGCCGGCGCGGTTCGCTGGCCATTGATGACGAGGGTAATCAGACCAACCGTACCGTGCTGATCGAGGACGGCATTCTCAAGGGCTATATGCAGGATGCGATGAATGCGCGCCTGATGCAGGTGGCGCCTACCGGGAATGGACGGCGCGAGTCCTATGCACATATCCCGATGCCGCGCATGACCAATACCTATATGTTGGGCGGTCAGCACGATCCCCAGGAAATCATCGCCTCGGTCAAGGATGGCCTGTATGCCGCCAACTTTGGCGGTGGCCAGGTGGACATCACCAGCGGCAAGTTCGTGTTCTCGGCCTCGGAAGCCTGGCGCATCGAGAATGGCAAGCTGACCTACCCGGTCAAGGGCGCAACCCTGATCGGCAACGGCCCGGATGTGCTGGGACATGTTTCCATGATCGGTAACGACATGGCGCTGGATCAGGGCGTGGGTGTCTGCGGCAAGGAAGGCCAGAGCGTGCCTGTTGGCGTGGGTCAACCCACCTTGCGCATTGATGGCGGCCTCACTGTTGGCGGCACGGCCGGCTAAGCGGTATGGCATGCTGACCTGCCTGCGCAGGGCAATGCGGACAGGGCAGGGATTGTGGCTGGCCAGTCTGCTGCTGGCGGCCGCTGCCACCGCCCAGGACTTTGTCGTGGCCGTGGAGGAGTCGGATAACCACCCCTTCGAATACGCCAGGGGAGATGGGGCGGAGCATGGTGGTTTCCATCTGGAGGAAATCGACCAGGTGAGTTCACGCCTGGGCTGGCATGTGGTGTACAAGCCCATGCCCTGGCAGCGCGCCCTGCGCAGCCTGCAACTGGGGCGGGTGGATGCGCTCAGTTACCTGGCGCGCACCCCCGAGCGTGAAGCCTATGCCGTATTCATGCCGGCGGCCATCCAGCACAGGCAGTATGCCGGTCTGTTCGTGCGGCGCAGTCAGCGCCGGCATTTTCCCGAAAGCAGCCAGCCCTGCACGTATGCTGGCTATCGCATGGCGGCCGCCAGCAATTACTTTTATGGCGAGGTGGTGCAAAAAGCCATGCATTCCTGCTGGCAGGTCGAGATGACGGCCAGTTCCAAGGAAGAAGTGTTCTCCAAGCTGCTGGCTGGCCGCATCGATATCGCGGTGGCGTATGGCACCTCCTTGCAGTCGCTGGAAGCCGGCATGCCGGAGCTGGCGTCGCAAGTGGTGGCCTTGCGCCAGCCGCGCTGGCTGATCGGTGATTTCTACCTCGGCTTTTCCCGCAAGGCGATGTCGGCCCAGCGTATTGCCAGCTATCTGCAGGCGCAGCAGCAGTATCGCCAGAGCAGCGACTACCAGCGGCTGGTACGCAAATACAATATGAAGGAATTCCTGCCCTGAGTGCGGCATGCGCCAGTCGCTTGCGGCAGCATACAGCTGCGGCGCGCTGGCTGTTGTTGTCAGCATCGGGGTGTGTTGGCCGGCTATCGTCCTGACTGCCTGGCCTGGCCTGGCCATGGCGCAAACTGCCGCTATGCCGGAGCCACCTGTTCCGGCTATTTCCAATGAATGATCGCTAACGGTGGCGGCTGCTGCCAGGGAGGGGGGGATGGTCCGACTGGAAGACTTGCAGATATTGCTGCATACCGCGCAGCTGGGCAGCCTGTCCGCTGCGGCTCGCCTGCTAGACATCAGTCCGGCAGTGGCCAGTGCCGGGCTGAAGCGGCTGGAGGCCGAACTGCATGTCCGGCTGCTGGTGCGCTCTACCCGCAGCCTGCGTCTGACTGCCGATGGTGAGCGCTATCTGGCTCATGCCCGGGCCGCCATCGAGGCATTGCAGGCCGGTGAGCAGGCGCTGGCAGCGGGACAGCAGGCCCTGCATGGCCAGCTCAGCCTGTCCATGCCTTCGGATATTGGCCGCCAGCTGTTGCGGCCATGGCTGGATGATTTCCTGGCCGAGCATCCGGCGGTGCGTCTGCAACTGCACATCAGCGACCGGCTGGCCGATCTCTACCGCATGCCGGTGGACGTTGCCCTGCGCTATGGCGTGCCGGAAGATTCCAGCCTGGTCGCCCTGCCGTTGCTGGCCGATAACCGGCGGCTATTGTGTGCGGCGCCGACCTATCTGCAGCGGCATGGCTGGCCGCAGCGGCCGGCCGATCTGGCCGCGCATGAGTGCCTGCGATTTGTGCTGGGGGATACCCTGCATGAACGCTGGCGTTTTGCCCTGCATGGCGAGTGGTCGGTGGTGACGGTGGGCGGGCGGCGCAATAGCGACGATGGCGAAATCGTGCGCCGCTGGGCCGTGGCTGGCGAGGGCATTGCCTACAAGTCGCAGCTGGATGTGCTGGATGATGTGCGCGCCGGCCGGCTGCAAGCCTTGCTGACCGATTACCAGGCCGAGCCGGCACCTTTGTATCTGGTGTGTCCGCACCGGCTGATGCTGTCGCCCTTGCTGATGCGTCTGCGTGAGTTCCTGCAGCAGCGGCTGCAGCAATATGTGGCTGCAGAGGGCGCAAGCCTGCCGCAGGCGGGCTTGCGCTGAGCGGACTCAGCCCTGGGTGCTGAGCAGATTGCCGACCGAAGACGAGTAGCTGTTGCTCTGGCTGTTCTGCAGGTTCTGCAGCAGCGCGCTCAGGAAGGATTGCAGATTGGCCGAATTGCTGCTGCCAGAACTGCTGCCCGAGCTGCTGGAGCTGGTGTCACTGCTGCCGTTGGCTTGCTGCACGCTGCTGACCAGATTGTTGAAATCGCTTTGCAGTGTATTGAGCGCGCTCGAGCTGGAACTGGTGCTGCTGCTGCCGGAGGAGCTGGACAGTTGCTGAATCAGGCTTTGCAGTTGGCTCTCGGCATTGCCGTAAGCACTGGTGCTCGTACTGTCCGTGCTGCTGTCAGCGCTGCTGTTGGCTGATTTCAGCGCGCCGAACAGATCATGCATGAAGGTATGCATGGCCTGCATCGGGTTTTGCGCACTGCCGGTGCTGCTGGTGCTGCCATCATTGTCGCCGTCATCATCCGGTGGCGGCGGGGCCTGCAGGCTGGCCAGCGAGTTGTTGCCCGAAGTGCTGTCCGCATTACTGCTGCTGGCACTATTGCTGCCGGATGGCGGCTGCAAGGAAATCCCCAGCTGGCTGAGTGCCTGCTCCACGCTCTGCATGAAGGCGTCGTTGCCGCCACGGTGTTTGCCATGGTGACGGGTTTCGCCAGTGCTGGAGGTGCTGCTGGTGGATGTGCTGCCAGTCAGCTGGCTGCTGTAAATCGACGATGTACTGCTGATGCCCGAAATACTCATGATAAGGCTCTCCCTGTGCTTGCTTGTGACTTGTGCAGTAAAGCCACCTCCAGAGATCAGGACGCGGCATTGCGCCTGCCTGTCATTGCAAGTTTCGGGCCAGGAGCGGCCCGGCCAGATGTAAATCTTTGTCAGCAAATGTTAAGAAGTGTGAGCAAAAACAGGATTTTAGCCCGGTTTTGCTAGTATTCGGCCTGCCATTGGCCAAGTCGGCAGTCTGGCCTGGCAAGATTTGCCGCTGCTGCAGGCCGCAAGCCAGCAGAATTGCCGCCTGCTCCTGCCCAATTTGTGCGGCGCCGGCACGCAGCCGGCAAGAATTGCCGTGGTCATCGGGGGGGGGGCAGCCGCCAGAAGTGAGAGAGGGACCCGGGCAAGCCGGCGGCGGCTGCTTGTCTTGCATGATGCGGCAGCGGACGGTTAAGTAAGGTTAACAATCGGTAAAGCGCGATAAATCAGTGTAAAAGCCGGTAAAACTTCCCCCGCAGGCGGCCGTGATGTGGATCATGTCTGCCGACAGTCTCCGGGAGAGCGGGGCCTGCACAGAATAATCAGGATGGAAAATGCGAATACTGCTGGTAGATGATGATATCGAGTTGGCCGACATGCTGGGCAGCTACCTGGAGCGGGAATCCTGCCTGGTCCAGAAAGTGAGTGATGGCACCAGCGCCGTGGTGCAGGCCTTGTCCGGCCAGTTTGATCTGATGGTGCTGGATGTGATGATGCCTGGCCTGAGTGGGGTGGAAGTACTGCGGCGGGTGCGCGAGCACAGCATGTTGCCGGTGGTCATGCTGACCGCGCGGGGAGATGATACCGACCGTGTGCTGGGCCTGGAGCTGGGTGCCGATGACTATGTGCCCAAGCCCTGCACCCCGCGCGAGTTGCTGGCACGCATCCGTGCCATTCTGCGCCGTACCGGCAACCAGGTGCTGCCGGCCCAGGAAAACGATGTGTTGCGTGAAGGGCCGCTCACCATGTGGCCCGGCGAGCGCCGTGCCCAGTGGGGCGAGGAAACGCTGGAATTGACCAGCACCGAATACAGCCTGCTGGAATTGCTGGTACGCCATGCCGGCCAGCCGGTGGGCAAGGATGTGCTGTCCAAGCAGGCATTGGGACGGCCTCTGGCGCGCTTTGACCGCAGCGTGGATGTGCACATGAGCAGTATCCGGCAGAAGCTGTCACGGGTGGCTCCCGGCCGCATCTGTATCCAGACCGTGGTCCGCCGCGGTTATCAGTTCATCAAGGCCTGAGCATGGGACGCCTGTTCTGGAAGCTGTTTCTCATTCTGTGGCTGGCGCAGATCAGCACGGTGTTCGGGGTGGGCACGGTATTCTGGCTCAGGCATCGCATGGAAAGTGCGGCAGTCGTCGAGCAGCAGCATCCTATGGATACGGTGGTGCTGGATATGGCGGCGGCGGTACTGCGGCGCGAAGGTGTGGCCGGTTTGCGGGCCCATCTGCAAGACATGAGCCCCGGTGCGCGCCGGCATCTGCTGGTGCTGAACGATCAGCAGCACGAGCTGCTGGGCCGGGCGCTGCCCGTGCCAGAGCGGCTGGGGCCGCGGCCCATGCGCGAAGTGACGCTGGGCGGTACTGCGCATTACCGCCTGCTGCTGTTGCCGCCCGGCCCGCCGGGTGGCGGGCCTGAGCACGGCCCGGGGGAACCCAGCCCCTTTCCCATGCTGCCCATCCTGGGTGCGCTGCTGGCCAGCCTGCTGTTCGGTGCCATCCTCGCCCGTCATCTGTCCAAGCCGATCCGCTTGATGAGCGAGGCCTTCCAGTCGGTGGCCAGGGGAGAGATGGATGTGCATCTGGCCAGTGATCTGGGTAGCCGGCGCGATGAGCTGGCCGATCTCGGGCGTGATTTCGATGGCCTGGCACAGCGCCTCAAGCAGTTGATCACCGGCCAGCGCCGCTTGTTTCACGATGTGTCGCACGAGCTGCGCTCACCACTGGCCAGGCTGAATGCCGCAGTGGATCTGGCGCGGCAGCAACCGGAAAAGCTGGAGGAATGGCTGGATCGCATCGAGCGTGAATCCGGGCGCATGGATGCGCTGGTGGGGGAAATCCTGGCGTTGGCGCGGCTGGATGCCGAAGCATCACAGCACCCGCCCGAATGCCTGCCCGTGGATGCCTTGCTGGAGGAGCTGATTACCGATGCCCAGTTCGAGGCGGAGGCCAATGGCACCCGCATCGTGTTGCTGCAAGAGGATAGGGCGGAGGTGATGGCGCAGCCCGAGCTGCTGTCGCGCGCCTTGGAAAACGTGGTGCGCAATGCCATTCACCATACCCGCAAGGGTGGCCCGGTTTCACTGGCCGTGGTGCGTGGCAGCGGTGAGGTGACGATTAGCGTGAGTGATTGCGGACCGGGGGTGCCGGAGCAGGAGCTGAAAACCATTTTCGAGCCCTTCTTCCGCAGCGAGCAGAATGCCCAGCCTGGCGGTTACGGCCTGGGACTGGCCATGGCGCAGCGCATTGTCGAGGCGCACCATGGCCGGATACAGGCGGCCAATCTGCCGCAGGGCGGTTTGCAAGTCAGCATCACCCTGCCGCTGGCCTGAGCTGGGCTCAGCCGCGCGAGCGCAGGCCGCCCGAGCTGCCCAGTTCGCAGAGCAGGCGGGTGGTGGTGCTGCCGCTCAGACGGAAGGGGTCGAGGACCGGGCTGGAAGAGTGCCGCAGCAACAGCGCGGCATTTTTCTTGTCGATGGGCGCCTGCGCCATTGACCAGCAGGCGAATTCGCGCTGATCGATTTCCTGGTAGGCCAGCAGGGTGACGTCGCGATGACGGCTGTCGCGGCAGATATGCTGGTACAGCGCATTCACTTCGGCACGGCCGCCTTCCAGCGCCTGCACGAACACATCATCGCCATAGCACAGCACGCCGGTAATGCCGCTTTGCGGATTGTGCTGGTGGGCGGCGTCCAGGATCTGTTTTACCAGTTCGCTGGTGATCGGGCTGCAGCTGCGGCTGGCGTAAATGAGTCGGACGAGCATGGTCAGTTTCCTCTGTGCATCAGCGACAGGAATTCCCGGCGCAGATTGGCGTCGCGCAGGAAAGAACCGCGCATCACGCTATTGGTCATTTTCGAATTATTGTCCTTCACCCCGCGCCAGTGCATGCAGAAATGATCCGCCTCCATGACGATGGCCAGCCCGTCCGGTTGCAGCTTGTCCATCAGCAGGTCGGCGATCTGCATCACCGCTTCTTCCTGGATTTGCGGGCGGGTCATGATCCAGTCGATCAGTCGCGCGTATTTGGACAGGCCGATCAGGCTGGAATGTTCGTTCGGCATCACCCCGACCCAGACCCGGCCCATGATGGGGCATAGATGGTGGGAGCAGGCACTGCGTACCGTGATCGGGCCGACAATCATCAGCTCGTTGAGCTGTTCGATATTGGGAAACTCGGTATTGGGCGGGCTGGCCACATAACGGCCACGGAACACCTCGCGCACAAACATCTTCGCCACGCGGCGGGCCGTGTCCTGGGTGTTGTGGTCGTTGACCGTGTCGATGACCAGGCTTTCCAGCACGCCCTGCATTTTTTCTGCCACTTCCTGTTGCAACAGGTCCAGCTCATCGTCCTGAATGAAGTCGGCAATATTGTCATTGGCGTGGAAGCGTACGCCAGCCTGTTGCAGGCGGTAGCGTATGCGGGATGAAACGCTGGCCGTGGTCATGGCCTTGTCTTCCGGTTTACTCATGGTGGGGCAGACCCTATCTGGATGGCTGGCTTGTTCTGGGTAAGGGGCCTTGCAAGTGGCGACAGCGGTGGTGCCAGGCCTGAATGCCAACCGCTCTTAGCCGTGATGTGTGCCTGATTCTTGTCCGGTTTTCCGGGCTGCCGCTCGCTGCTGCGACAGCCGGCAACCCTGTCCTGAATGGTAATGCGCTTGCCCGGCAGGGGAAAGGAAAAATCCGACCCTGCCGCATCAGATGGTGCCTCCACCGCTGCTTTCAAGAGGAAGAGGCGGTTTTCTGCTGCCGGTACAGACAGTGCTGGCCCGAGGCTTCCAGCACATCCTGGCAGGGCTGGCGCTTGCTCTTGATCTGCAAGGCATGACAGGCATAAGGAAAGCGGGCGTCGTGGCTGATGTAGTAGTGGCGGCAGCCCTGGCAGCGCAGACGGGCAGCAGCGGTATGGCTGGTATTGGGCATGGGCTGGCCTGCTGATGAGTGTCAGCGGATTGTGCCGTGAGTGGCGCCGAATGTGAATATTTGTTTTAAATGATGATGGCGGCTGTCATTTTTGATATAAAGCTGGATTGCGCCCTGCTGTTTTCGCCCGACTCCTCTGGCGGAAGGTGGGCCTGGCTTCCCCGGCGGTTCAACACAGCCGACATACATCATCATGAATATCAACCCCGTATTGGTGCTGGCACCCATCTTCCTCACCACCGAATTGCTGAGTCTGGCACTGTGCCTGGTGCTGGCTTCGCTGCGCAGCAGCGGGCTGCCCGGTGTGCGCCACTGGCTGCTGGCCAATGTGGCGGTGGTGGTTTACCTGCCCCTGCTGGGTTTGCGCGGCATCATACCCGATGTCATTTCCATTGTGCTGGCCAATGGCGTCGTGGCGCTGTCGGCGGCTTGCTATTATGCCGGCTGCGCACATTTTCTCGGCCAGCCGTCCCGCTGGAAATATCTGCTGGGCGGTGCGGTGCTGCAAGTGCTGGCCGTGGCCTACTGGCGTTACGGAGTCGACAGCCTGCCTTTGCGGGTGATGGCGATTTCCGCCTATGGCGCGGCGGTCTGCAGCGCCACCGCCTGGCTGATGCTGCGCCATTACACCGGCCGCCGCAACAGCGTGCACTACCGGCTGCTGACCGGTCTGTCCTGCCTGTTTGCCGTGGCGCAGATCGCACGCAGCCTGTATTTCGGCATGCTGCATCCCGCGCCCACCAACATCATGCTGGCCAGCGGCTGGAATGTGCTGCTGTTGTGCATCGGTGCCGCCATCATGCCGGCACTGTCCATGGCGGCGGTGCTGATGCTGCACGAGGCCCTGCAGACCGAAGCGGAAGAAGCCGCCAACCGCGACTTCATGACCGGCGCCTTGTCACGCAAGCACCTGTTTGCCACCGGCCAGCAGTTCATCCTGCAGGCGGCCGCCACGCGTCGGCCGCTGACACTGTTGCTGATCGATCTGGACCACTTCAAGGCCATCAATGATACCTATGGCCATGCGGCGGGTGATGAAGTGCTGCGAGCCTTTGCCGACATGGTGGGCGAGCATTTGCGTGGCCGCGATGCGCTGGGGCGGCTGGGTGGCGAGGAATTTGCGGTCTTGCTGCCGGATGCCGGCGTCGCCGCGGCGCAGCTGGTGGCCGAGCGGCTGCGTTTGCGGGCGCAGCAACATCGGGTGGTCAGCAGTTTTGGCGAGTGCCGCTACAGTATCAGCATCGGTGTGGCCGGCTGGCAGGGCGGGGAGAACTTCGATCAGCTGTGTCAGCGCGCGGATCAGGCCCTGTATCAGGCCAAGAATGGTGGGCGCAACCGGGTGCATACCAGTCAGCTGGCGCCGGAATTGCAGGCGCAGTCTGCCTGAGTGGTGGCATGGTGTGCTGGCCGGGTCGTGATGGACGATGGCGGAAGCCGAATACAAACAGGCCGTGGACGGTAGTCCACGGCCTGTTTTGTTACGGGCGGGGGTGACTCAGCATTCCACCACGTTGACGGGTACTTCGATCACATTGATGGCCAGGCCGCCACGCGCGGTTTCCTTGTACTTGGTGCTCATGTCGCGGCCGGTGTCGCGCATGGTCTTGATCACGCGGTCCAGCGACACGCAATGCTGGCCATCGCCGCGCAGCGCCATGCGCGCGGCGTTGATGGCCTTGATCGAGGCCATGGCATTGCGCTCGATGCACGGCACTTGCACCAGGCCGCCCACCGGGTCGCAGGTCAGTCCCAGATTGTGTTCCATGCCGATTTCCGCCGCATTTTCCACTTGTTCCGGCGTGCCGCCCATCACCTCGGCCAGCGCGCCGGCGGCCATGG
>NZ_JAELTZ010000157.1:0-341 GCF_016429115.1 Aquitalea sp. ASV15
GAGTGGTCTGGCGGACGGGGCCATCACCGTCAAGGCCGACGTCACCAGCGTGGCCGGCAACCCGGCCAGCGCCAGCGTCAACGACAGCAAGGACACCACCGCCACCATCACCATCGGCAACGATGGCAGCGGCGGCGATCACGTCTACAACAAGGCTGAAAGCAGCGCGGTGGTGGTCAGCGGCAGCACCGGCAGCGTCGAAGCCGGCCAGACCGTTACCGTCACCTTTACCGACAGCGCCAACCACGTGGTCACCACCACGGCGACCGTGGCAGCCAATGGCAGCTGGACCGTTCCGGCCAGCAGCCTGAGCGGCCTGGTGGATGGCCCGGTAACGGTGA
>NZ_JAELTZ010000158.1:0-333 GCF_016429115.1 Aquitalea sp. ASV15
CACCATCGTGGCGTTCGAAGCGCACTTCGCCTTCCTGCTCACCGGCGTAGATGCTGGTGCAGACGATTTCGTTGACCACGTCCGGGAACACCGACAGCAGGTCGATATCGAGGAAGCTGAACACGGTGTCCAGGTGCATGGCGGCACGCGACTTGGGCATCTGGCAGGCGATGACGCGGGTGGCGCCACCTTCCTTGCCCAGCACGTTCTTGGCCACTTGCACCACCGCTTGCGGGCTGGTGCGTTCGCCCATGCCGATCAGTACCACGCCGTTGCCGATGGGCATCACGTCGCCGCCTTCCAGCGTGGCCGGGCCGTGGTTCTTGTCACAGT